>NZ_MOMO01000244.1:0-77799 GCF_009933855.1 Pseudomonas sp. SG-MS2
CTTGCACCGCCATGCCCAGGCCCTTGCAGGCAATTTCGCCACGGCGTACCGGCAGCGTCGGGTTGCCCAGCACGAAGCAGGACACGATATCGGTACCACCGGACATGGACGCCAGGCACAGGTCGGCCTTTATCTTGCGGTAAACGTAGTCGTAACTGTGCGGCGACAGCGGTGAGCCGGTGGAGAGGATCAGGCGCAGGCTGGCCAGTCGATGACTGCGTGCCGGCTCCAGGCCTTCCTGTTCAAGTGCGGCCAGGTACTTGGCGCTGGTACCGAAGGCCTGGATGCCTTCGGCGTCGATCAGGTCGAGCAGGCGCTCAGGCCCCGGGTGGAAGGGGGAGCCGTCATACAGCACCAGAGTGGCCCCGACTGCCAGGCCACTGGCCAGCCAGTTCCACATCATCCAGCCGCAGGTGGTGTAGTAGAACAGCACGTCATCGGCCTTGAGGTCATTGTGCAGGCCGTGTTCCTTGAGGTGTTGCAGCAGGACACCGCCGGCGCTGTGGACGATGCACTTGGGCACGCCCGTGGTGCCGCTGGAATAGAGGATGTACAGCGGGTGATCGAACGGTAAGGGGGTGAAGCCTGGCTCACCTCCTGCCTGGTAGAAGTCGCCCCACAGGCTGACCTTGGCAGGGGTAGTGAATTCGTCGGCCTGGGTGTCCGGCCGCGTGTAGGGCACCACGATCAGTTGCTGCAGCCCGGGCAACTGCGCGCAGACCTGGTTGATCTTGTCGACCTGGTCGATCTGCTTGCCGGCGTACTGGTAACCGGCACAGACGATCAGCAGCTTGGGCTCGATCTGGCCGAAACGGTCGATGATGCCGTGCAGGCCAAACTCCGGCGATGACGTCGACCAGACGGCGCCGAGGCTGGTGCAGGCGAGCATGGCCACGAGGGTTTCCCAGGTGTTGGGCATCACTGCGCCAATGCGGTCACCTGGCTCGATACCGGCATTTTTGAAGGCCTTCTGCAGCCCGGCTACCTCAGCGGCCAGTTGCGCGTGGCTCAGTGAGCGGCGCTCGCCGTCTTCGCGCACGGCCGTCACCGCAGTGTGATCGTCACGCCGGCGTAGCAGGTGTTCGGCGAAGTTGAGGGTGGCCTTGGCGAACCACCGAGCATCGGGCATCTGTGCACCTTCGCTCAGTACCTGGCTGGGTGGGCTATGCCACAACACCTGGAAATAGTCGGCAATGGATTCCCAAAAAGCGGCGCGCTGCTCGATGCTCCAGCTGTGCAGTGCTGCGTAATCATTGAGCTGCAGGTTGTAGCGCAGGTTGATCCAGCGGCGAAAGGCATCCATTCGGCTGGCCTCGATTTGCGCCGCAGCAGGACACCAAAGCACATCATTCATGCCATACCTCCCATTGCCAAGACGCGCTTGATCGCCTGCTTGCCGGCGATCAAGCACCGCTACGCTTCAATTTACTCCACCTTGGCCTCTTGCACGTCCTGCGATGCCGACCACACGCGGTAACGCACTTGCACGCCATCAGGCACATACACCACGACAGGCAACTTGCTGTTGTAGCGCAGCAGGAAGCCTTCACCGACCACCGGCACGAACGCCTCGGTCTTTTTGCCATCCGGGCAGGCCATCAGGGTACTGGCCGGCCCGCCGACCTTGTCTAGGCGGTAATAGCTGTAACCCCAGCCTTGGAGGGTGTGTTCCTCCAGGCTGCCGGCCAGGCGCTGGCGGTTACAGTCCACCTGCAGCGTTTTGCCAGCCAGAATTTCCAGCTTGTAGGCTTGCTCGTCGGGTTGTGCGGGCAGGTGGATGACCTGCCGGGTAAAGCCTTTTTCAGCCTCGGGGTAAGGCGCGATGTCCTTCAGGCTGGCGGCCATCGCTGGGGCAGTGGCCGCCAGGGTCAGGGCCAGGATCGCGGACAGGGGGGTTGGGCGCATAGGGCCTCCTTGCAGTTGAACGATGGCAAGACCCGCACCAGGCCCAGGCCGCCCATCACTGGGCCAGCCAGCCACCATCGACATTCCAGGCGGCGCCGCGGACCTGGCTTGCGGCCTCGCTGCACAGGAATAGTACCAGCTCGCCCAGGTGTTCAGGAGTGACGAAGGCCAATGAAGGTTGCTTCTCGGCCAGCAGGTCCGCTTGCGCCTGCTGCGGGTCGACACCCTTGGCGGCGCGTTCGTCGATCTGCTTTTGCACCAGCGGGGTCAGCACCCAGCCCGGGCAGATGGCGTTGCAGGTGACATTGCCAGTCGCTGTTTCCAGCCCCACCACCTTGGTCAGGCCGACCACGCCGTGCTTGGCCGCCACATAGGCGGCTTTGCCGGTAGAACCAACCAACCCGTGCACCGAGGCGATATTGACGATACGCCCCCAGTTGCGCTCACGCATGCCGGGCAGGGCCAGCCGCGTGCCATGGAACACCGCCGACAGGTTCAGGGCGATGATCTTGTCCCAGCTTTCCAGCGGAAACTGCTCGACCGGCGCCACATGCTGGATGCCCGCATTATTGACCAGGATGTCGACGCCGCCGAAGGTCTGCTCGGCGAACGCGAACAATGCTTCTATCTGGGCCACCTCGCCAAGGTCGGCCGGATGGTGCGCAGCCTTCACCCCATGCTGCGTAACCTCGGCCAGAGCCGGTGCCGGGTCGCCGAAACCGTTGAGCAGGATGTTGGCGCCAGCGCGGGCCAGCACCTGGGCGATGCCCAGGCCGATGCCGCTGGTGGAACCGGTGACGAGTGCAGTCTTGCCTTTGAGGGTCATGCAAAAGCTCCTTAGACGATGCCGGTGGCGTAGAACGTGGCGATGACCACGAAGACCGCCAGGGTCTTGATCAGGGTAATACCGAAAATGTCCTTGTAGGCCTCGCGGTGGGTCAAGCCGGTGACGGCCAGTAAGGTGATCACCGCACCGTTGTGCGGCAGGGTGTCCATGCCGCCACTGGCCATCGCGGCCACCCGGTGCAGCACCTCGAGCGGTATGTTGGCGGCGTTTGCCGCGGCGATGAAGCTGTCGCCCATGGCCGCCAGGGCAATGCTCATGCCGCCAGAGGCGGAGCCGGTGATGCCGGCCAGCAAGGTCACGGTGATCGCTTCATTGACCAGTGGGTTGGGGATGCCGCGCAGGGCGTCGGCCAGTACCAGAAAGCCTGGCAGCGAAGCGATCACAGCACCAAAACCGTACTCGGAGGCCGTGTTCATGGCGGCCAGCAAGGCGCCCCCGACGGCACTTTTGGTGCCTTCGGCCAGGCGCTCACGAATGGCGCCGAAGGCGCACACCAGCACCATCAGGATGCCCACCAGCAGCGCGGCCTGCACTGCCCAGATCGCCGTGAGCTTGGCCACGTCGCTGTTCACCGGTGCACTCATGCCCGGCAGTTGCAGGCTATGGCTGGCCCCATACCACTGCGGGATCCAGTGGGTGAACAGCAGGTTCATCACACCTACCAGTACCAGCGGCGAAAGCGCCAGCCATGGGTTGGGCAAGGTCAGATCGGCGGCGGTTTCCGGTTCGTTGCGCAGGTTGCTGCCATAGCCCTCGCCGGCGCGCTGGGCCTTGTTACGCTGGCGTTGCAGGTAAAGCATGCCGCTGCAGAACACGAACACCGTGCCAATCAGCCCCAACCAGGGCGCGGCCCAGGCGGTGGTGTTGAAGAAGGTGCTGGGGATGATGTTCTGGATCTGCGGGGTGCCGGGCAGGGCGTCCATGGTGAACGAGAAGGCGCCCAAGGCGATGGTTGCCGGGATCAGGCGCTTGGGAATATCACTTTGGCGGAACATTTCGGCGGCGAACGGGTACACCGCGAACACCACCACAAACAGCGATACCCCACCATAAGTGAGCAAAGCGCAAACGAGCACGATCACCAGCATGGCCTGGCGGGTGCCGAGCAGGCGGATGGCTGCGGCGACGATCGAGCGCGAGAAACCGGACAGTTCGATGAGCTTGCCGAACACCGCGCCAAGCAGGAACACCGGGAAGTACAGCTTGATGAAGCCGACCATCTTTTCCATGAACACCCCGGTAAAGGCGGGCGCCACGGCGGCGGGGTCGGTCAGCAGCACCGCGCCGAGAGCGGCGATGGGAGCGAAGAGGATCACGCTGTAACCGCGGTAGGCGGCCAGCATCAGCAGGGCCAAAGCGGCGAGGGCGATGAGCACGGTCATCGGGTAGATCTCCTGGGTAGGTCTTTTTGTTATCGGTGACCGGGAGATAGCGGGAATCGTGCCAACAGTTAACTTATTGATTCTTAATGAATTTTCTTGAATTTAAGATTGCTGTGTCTCTTATTTGAGATTAGCTGCGGTAGCTATTGCTCCCAACTACGTTTCAGGGCAAAGCGCTCGCAGCAGTCTCTATTTTGAAACATCAGTCTCCAATAAGAGACTCATACTCCCAATGCCACTTTCTTCTTGTAGAACGTCGAACGGCCCAAACCCAATGCTTTGGCTGCTTCCACCACATTGCCGGCGTGTTCGGCCAACGTGTCGGCAATCAGTTTGCGCTCGAATTGCGCACAGGCATCGCGGTAGCTTTGCCTACCGGTAGTCGTGGCAAGCGGCGCCACCGGCCCTAGTGCCTCGCGCAAGTCCAAGGCGGTAAGGCGCGGCTGGTCTGCCAGCAGGGTTGCCCGTTCCAGCACGTTGCGCAGCTCACGGATGTTCCCTGGCCAGGCATGGCGTGCCAGCAATTGCAGCGCATCGGGCTCCAGCTCGAACTGGCTGCCCAGTTCGGCCAGGATCGCCTCGCATAACGCGGGCAGGTCTTCGAGGCGCTCGCGCAGCGGCGGTGCCTGGATTGGCAGCACATTCAGGCGGTAATACAGATCGGCGCGAAACGCCCCGCGGGCCATGGCCGCCTGCAAATCGATTGACGTGGCAGCGATGATGCGCACGTCGCTGCGCAGCATCTGGTTCGAGCCCACCGGTTCGTATTCCTTCTCCTGCAGTACGCGCAGCAGTTTGCTTTGCAGGGCCAGGGGCATGTCGCCGATTTCGTCGAGGAACAAGGTGCCACCCTCGGCCAACTGCAACTTGCCGCTGCGCCCCTTACGGTCAGCGCCGGTAAAGGCGCCCGGGGCCGTGCCAAAGAACTCGGCTTCCAGCAGCGCCTCGGGGATCGCTGCACTGTTGATGCTGACAAAGGCTTTGTGCGCACGTGCCGAGGCTGCGTGAATGGCATGGGCCAGCAGCTCCTTGCCGGTACCGGTTTCGCCGAGCAACAACACCGGCGACTCGCTGGCCGCGCCACGCCTGGCACGGCGTTTGGCCTCAAGGCTCGCCGCGCTGCTGCCGACGAACTGGGCAAAACTGTATTTGGCTTGGCGCGCGCGCAGTTGCGAGCGTGTCGTGGCCAGTTCCTGCTGCATGCTCGAATAGCGCTTGAGCAGTGGCGACAGGCTGCGCAATTCGTCGAACAGGGCAAAGCCGATGGCACCGATCAGCGCCCCCTGGGCATCGTGGATCGGCAGGCGCATGACCACCAGTGGCTCCTTGGCGGTGTCGAGCATGTCTAGCAGGATCGGCCGGCCGTTACTCACCACCTCGCGCATCAGGCTGCCTGGGATCACCGTTTCGCATGGCTGGCCGATGGCACTGGCGGCATCGGCCAGGCCAAAACGGCGGGCATAGCGTTCGTTCATCCACACGATTCGCGCCTCGCGGTCGACGATCACCGTGCCCTCGCTGGACTGCTCGATGATTTCGAACAGCGAGCGGATCGCCAGTTGCCGTACCTGAGGATAGTCCTTGAGGGTATTGCTTTCTTGCATGGCAGTTCCCTGAAACCTGTGATGGCAGTACCAGCCTAAACTCTCGGGTCGAAGGCCTCGCGCAAGGCATCCCCGATAAACACCAGCAATGACAGCACCACCGCCAGCGCAAAGAACGCTGTGAAGCCCAGCCAAGGGGCCTCCAGGTGCTGCTTGCCCTGGGTGACCAGCTCACCCAGCGAGGCACTCCCGGCCGGCATGCCAAAGCCCAGAAAGTCCAGCGCGGTCAGTGTAGTGATGGCCCCGGTGAGCATGAACGGCACGTAGGTCAGCGTGGCGTTCATCGCATTGGGCAGGATGTGCCGCAGCATCACCTGGCTGTCAGGCAGGCCCAGCGCGCGGGCGGCCTTCACGTACTCCAGGTTGCGCCCACGCAGGAACTCGGCCCGCACCACATCCACCAGGGTCAACCACGAGAACAGCGCCATGATCCCCAGCAGCCACCAGAAGTCCGGCTCGACGAAACCGCTGAGGATGATCAGCAGGTACAGCACCGGCAACCCCGACCACACCTCCAGCACGCGTTGCCCGAGCAGGTCCACCCAACCACCGTGGTAGCCCTGCAAGGCCCCGGCGATCACGCCGATCAGCACGCTGACCACCGTCAGGGCAAAGGCGAACAGCAGCGATACCCGGGTGCCGTACAACACCCGCGCGAGCACGTCGCGGCCTTGGTCGTCGGTACCCAGCCAGTTGCTGCTGCTCGGTGGGCTTGGGGTGGGTACTTGCAGGTCGTAGTTGGGTGTGTCGGCACTGAACGGAATCGGTGCGAACAGCATCCAGCCGCCCTGGCCCTCGATCAGCTGGCGGACATACGCGCTACGGTAGTCCGGCTGAAACGGCAGTTGGCCGCCGAACTGCTGCTCGCTGTAGCGTTTGAGCGCAGGCATGTACAGCTCGCCCTTGTAGCCAAGCAGCAAGGGTTTGTCGTTGGCGACGAGCTCTGCACCAAGGCTGAGCAGCAGCAGGCCTGCGAACAGCCACAACGACACCCAGCCACGGCGGTTGCGGCGAAAGCGTTGCAGGCGGCGACGCGAAACCGGCGAGAGCATCAGTGCGCCCTCGCGTCAAAGTCGATGCGCGGATCGAGCAAGGTATACGACAAGTCGCCGATCAGGCGTATCAGCAGGCCGGCCAGGGTGAAGATGAACAGTGTGCCAAACACTACCGGGTAGTCACGCGACACCGCTGCCTCGTAGCTCATGCGCCCGAGGCCATCGAGTGAAAAAATCACCTCGATCAGCAGGGATCCTGCGAAGAACACCGTGATCAGCGCCTGCGGCAAGCCTGCCAGCACCACCAGCATGGCATTGCGCAGCACGTGGCCATACAGGACGCGACGCTCGCTCAGGCCCTTGGCGCGGGCCGTGACCACGTACTGACGGGAGATTTCATCGAGGAAGGCGTTCTTGGTCAGCAATGTCAGTGTGGCGAAGCCGCCGACCACCAGTGCCCCCACCGGCAGCACCAGGTGCCAGAAGTAGTCGGCGACCTTGCCCAGCAGGCTGAGCTGGTCGAAGTTCTCCGAGACCAGGCCGCGTACCGGGAACCAGTTCAGCGAGGTGCCACCGGCGAACAGCACGATCAGCAGCAAGGCGAACAGGAAGGAGGGCAGGGCGTAACCGATCACGATCAGCGCACTGCTCCAGGCATCGAAGCGGCTGCCGTGGCGCACCGCCTTGCGGATGCCCAGCGGGATCGACACCAGGTAGGTAATCAACGTGGCCCAGAACCCCAGTGAAAGGGTCACCGGCAGCTTGTCCAGAATCAGGTCGGTGACCTTGGCGCCGCGGAAGAAGCTCTGGCCGAAATCCAGCCGTGCATACTGGCCGAGCATCAGCCACAGGCGCTCAGGGGCCGACTTGTCGAAGCCGTACTGGCGCTTGATCTCCTCGATCAGTTTCGGGTCCAGGCCCCGGGTGGCGCGGGATTCGCCATGAACCACGTCGGCCCGGGCGCCCGGTGCCCCGCCGCCGATGCCCTGCAGCCTGGCCACCGCCTGCTCCACCGGGCCACCGGGGGCCGCCTGGACGATAGCGAAGTTGACCAGCAGGATCGCCAGCAGCGTGGGGATGATCAGCAGCAGGCGGCGCAGGATATAGGACGTCATGGCGCAGCCTTCTGGCGCTCGGCCATCTGCGCGCTGGTCAGGGCGTTCGGGCTGATTTCCCACCAGCTGTCCAGCCCTTCGTCATAAGCAGGCTGGGCCTTGGGCAGGCCGAAGCGGTTCCACCACACGGTCGAACTGCCTGGCGGGTAGTAGTTGGGGATCCAGTAGTAGTTCCACTGCAGCACACGGTCCAGCGCATGGGCGTGGCGCAGCATGTCAGCCTGGGTGTCGGCGCGCACCAGCCCGTCGATCAGGCTGTCCACCGCAGGGTCCTTGAGCACCATCAGGTTGTTCGAGCCTGGGTCGTTGGCTGCTGCAGACCCGAAGTAATTGTAGAGTTCGGCACCCGGTGAGAGGGTGGCCGGGTAGCCGGTGACGAGCATGTCGTAGTCGCGGGCCATCAGACGATTGACGTACTGGGCCGAGTCGACATTGCGGATGTTCAGGGTAACGCCGATCTGTGCCAGGTTACGTTTCCACGGCAGCAGCAAACGCTCAAGGCCGGCCTGGCCGTTGAGGAAGGTAAATGTCAGCGGCTGGCCCTCGGCGTTGACCAGGTGATCACCCTTAGGGTGCCAACCCGCCTGCTGCAGCAGGGCCAGGGCCTGCAGTTGCTGCGTGCGGATAATCCCCGAACCGTCGGTTGTGGGGGCTGTGAACACCTGGCTGAAGACTTCGCCCGGTACCTTGCCGCGCAGCGGCTCAAGCAGTTTCAGTTCATCGGCATCCGGCAATTCGCGCGCCGCCAGCGGGGTGTTGGAAAAAATACTCTGCTGGCGGATGTACAGGTTGCGCATCATCTGGCGGTTGCTCCACTCGAAGTCCCATAGCATGGCCAGCGCCTGGCGCACGCGGCGGTCCTTGAACTGCGGCCGGTCGAGGTTGAACACGAACCCCTGGGCGGTCTGTGGCTTGGCCGGGCCCAGGTGGGCGCGTTGCAGGCGGCCGTCATCCAGTTGTGCACCGTTGTAACCGAGGGTGAAGGCTGTGGCCGAGAACTCACGGTTGTAGTCGTAGCCACCGCCCTTGAGTACCTGGCGCGCCACCTCGGTATCACCAAAGTACTCGACGCGAATGCGTTCGAAGTTGAAACGGCCGCGGCTGACGGGCAAGTCCTTGGCCCACCAGTGCCGGTCACGCTCGAAGGTGACGCTGCGGCCATTGTCGATCCGCCCGATGCGGTAGGGGCCGCTGCCGACCGGTGTGTCGAAGCCGGCGCCGTTGGCGAAGTTGCGGCTGTTCCAGTCGTGTTCGGGCAGGACCGGCAAACTGGCAAGGTCCAGGGGCAGGGTGCGGCCGTGGGGTTGCTTGAAATCGAAACGCACGCGGTGCGGGCCTTCGACAGTGACACCCGCCACATCGGCGAACTGGGTCCGGTATTTGAGGCTGCCCTCGCTCATCAGCTTGTCGTAACTGAAGCGCACATCCTCGGCACGCACGGGTTTGCCATCGGCAAAGGTGGCCCTGGGGTCGATGTAAAAACGTAGCCAGGCGTCTTGCGGGCCGCGTTCCATGCGCCGGGCGATCAGGCCATAGACGGTGTAGGGCTCATCGAATGAACGCACGGCCAGAGGGGCGTACAGCCAGCCATCGACCTGGCTGACGCCGATACCTTTGTCGATGTACGGCAGGATGTGGTCGAACTGACCGATTTCGGTGGCCGAGCGGCGCAGGATACCGCCCTTGGGGGCATCGGGGTTGACGTAGTCGAAGTGGCGGAACGTTTGGGCGTAGCGCGGGGCTTCACCGTAAACGGTGAGGGCGTGGGTCGGTTCGGCGAGGGCGGTAAAACCCATGCAGGCCAGCACGATCCCCAGAAACATCTGTGGGAGCGGGCTTGCCCGCGAAGAGGCCCGGCCAGGCAACGGCGTTGCCTGCACGGGCGCATTCGCGGGCAAAGCCGCTCCCACAGAGGTGGTCATGGTCAGCGTGGACTTAGTCCTGGCGGCTGGTCACTTCCAGCAGGTGGTAGCCGAACTGGGTCTTGACCGGGCCCTGCACGGTGTTGATCGGGGCGCTGAACACAACGGTATCGAATTCCTTGACCATCTGGCCTGGGCCGAACGAGCCCAGGTCACCGCCCTGGCGGCTGGACGGGCAGGTGGAGTTGGCTTTGGCGATTTCAGCGAAGTCGGCACCGGCTTCGATCTGGGCTTTGAGTTCGTTGCACTTGTCTTCGCTGCTGACGAGGATGTGGCGGGCAGTGGCGCGTGCCATGGGTACTACTCCTTGGGTGAAAAGGGCAAGCCTAGCGCACTTGCTTGGGAAATGTCTCGCAAGGCTTGCTGTACGCTTCCTACATACGCGCTGCGGCCTCACGCAGCAGGGTTTGTGTCGCTTCCCAGCCCAGGCAGCCATCGGTGATCGACACGCCGTACTTCAGCGGGCCCTTGCCCAAGGCCTGGCAACCGTCGAACAGGTGGCCTTCAAGCATCACCCCGACAATCGATGTGTCGCCGGCCAGGCGCTGAGCCAGCACGTCCTCGAACACTGCGGGCTGCCGTGCCGGGTCCTTGCCGCTGTTGGCATGGCTGCAATCGACCATGATCCGCGCCTGCAGGCCCGCCTTGGCCAGCCCTTGGCGGGCTTGGGCAATGCTGGTGCTGTCGTGGTTCGGGCCCTTGTGGCCGCCGCGCAGCACCAGGTGAGTATCCGGGTTGCCCAAGGTCTCGATGATCGCCGGGTAGCCTTGCGCATCCATACCGAAATGGCGGTGCGCGGCGGCGGCGCTGCGCATCGCGTCGCACGCGATGGCGACACCGCCATCGGTACCGTTCTTGAACCCGACCGGTAACTCCAGGCCGCTGACCATCTCACGGTGAACCTGCGATTCAGTGGTACGCGCGCCAATCGCCGCCCAGCCCAGCAGGTCATCGAAGTAACCGGCGACCATCGGCTGCAGCAGCTCTGTGGCGATCGGCAGGCCGCGTTCGATCATGTTCAGCATCAAGCCACGGGACAGGGCGATGCCGCCATGCATGTCGTCGCTGCCATCGAGGTGCGGATCGTATGCCAGGCCTTTCCAGCCCACCGTGGTGCGCGGTTTCTCCACGTAGGCGCGCATCACCAACAGCAACTTGTCGTCGACTTCGCGGCTCAGGGCCGCCAGGCGGTCGGCATATTCAAGGGCCGAGCGTGGGTCGTGGATCGAGCAGGGGCCGACGACCACCAGCAGGCGCGGATCGCGGCCTTCGAGGATGGCGCGAATGGCCTGGCGCTGGGCCTGGACTTGCTGGGCGTGTTCGATTGAAAGCGGCATCTGCTGCTTGAGCAGGTGCGGGCTGGGCAGGCGACGGCTGACAGTGGTGTTGGCAGCGTTTGGCTGGGTCAGGGGCAGAGCGAGGTTCGAGGCTTGCATGGCGTAGGTTCCCTGGGCGGACGGCGGGTTCTGACCCGCGCAGTCGGCCCCTATCGAGGTGTTCGACTGATCGTTGAATTCAGATTGGCTGCAGCATTGCCACCGTGGACGGACCGGTCGGAGGCGGCAGGCTGGCCCGAGCGGGATTGGCTAAATCGCCAGGCGTAGGTGCTTGCGTAGTAATAGGTGGCGTAGTTCATGAAAGTGTCCTCAGTGTGAATCGGGAATGTTCAAAGGCCTGAAAAGCAAAACCCCCGGTCGGGGAGCCGACCGGGGGTTTGAGTATTCTCATGTTCGGCGGCCCCTCGAAGGTGGGCGCCGTGTAGGTATCAGCGGCGCCTAGTGGCTAAACCAATACCCAAAATAAAAGCAGGCAGCAGCCTTGCAGCCGGCAACGGCCAGCACAGGGCGCAGGTTGCGACCGGTGTGGTTGGCGTGGTTGCGGGTGTGTTTCGGCATGTTGCTCTCCAGTTGATGAGCCCGAGCTTACTTCAGGTGGCAGGCACCGTTCAATGAATAATTTGCCATGCACCTGATCAATTTCTTTTGCCTTGCAGAAAACGGATAGCGCTTTGCACCCAGCGGATATTGCCGCCCGCCGGCACGCCCTAACCTGAGCCGGTCTGAACAATAACAATGGAGACCCTGGCCATGTCCCTGGGATTCGACTACCTCAATGCCATGCTCGAGGACGACCGTGAAAAGGGCATCTACCGCTGCAAGCGCGAGATGTTCACCGACCCACGCCTGTTCGACCTGGAGATGAAACACATCTTCGAGGGCAACTGGATCTACCTGGCCCACGAAAGCCAGATCCCCGAGAAAAACGACTTCCTCACCCTGACCATGGGGCGCCAGCCGATCTTCATCGCGCGCAACAAGGACGGTGAGCTCAATGCCTTCCTCAATGCCTGCAGCCACCGCGGCGCCATGCTCTGCCGGCACAAGCGCGGAAACCGCGCGAGCTATACCTGCCCGTTCCATGGCTGGACCTTCAACAACAGCGGCAAGCTGCTCAAGGTCAAAGATCCGGGCAACGCCGGCTACCCCGACAGTTTCAACTGCGACGGCTCCCATGACCTGACCAAGGTTGCCCGGTTCGAATCCTACCGCGGCTTCCTGTTCGGCAGCCTCAACGCCGATGTCAAGCCGCTGGCCGAACACCTGGGCGAATCGGCCAAGATCATCGACATGATCGTTGACCAGTCCCCCGAGGGCCTGGAGGTACTGCGCGGGGCCAGTTCGTACATCTACGAAGGCAACTGGAAGCTGACCGCCGAGAACGGCGCCGACGGCTACCATGTCAGCTCCGTGCACTGGAACTACGCCGCCACCCAGAACCAGCGCAAGCAGCGCGACGCGGGTGAAGAGATCAAGACCATGAGCGCTGGTGCATGGGCCAAGCAGGGGGGTGGGTTCTACTCCTTCGACCACGGCCACCTGCTGCTCTGGACCCGCTGGGCCAACCCCGAAGACCGCCCGGCCTTCGAACGCCGCGAACAACTCGCCGCAGACTTCGGCCAGGCTCGTGCCGACTGGATGATCGAGAACTCGCGCAACCTGTGCCTGTACCCCAACGTCTACCTGATGGACCAGTTCAGCTCGCAGATCCGCATCGCTCGGCCGATATCGGTGAACAAGACCGAGATCACCATCTACTGCATCGCGCCCAAGGGCGAGAGCGCCGAGGCCCGTGCCAGGCGCATTCGTCAGTACGAAGACTTCTTCAACGTCAGTGGCATGGCCACCCCCGACGATCTCGAGGAGTTTCGCTCCTGCCAGACCGGTTACGGCGGTGGTACCGGCTGGAACGACATGTCGCGCGGCGCGGCGCACTGGGTCGAGGGGGCCGACGAAGCCGCTCGCGAAATCGAGCTCAGCCCGCTGCTGTCTGGCGTGCGCACCGAGGACGAGGGCCTGTTCGTGCTGCAGCACAAGTACTGGCAGGACACCATGCTCAAGGCCCTTGAGGACGAGCAGCAACTGATCCCTGTGGAGGCCGTGCAATGAGCCTTCATGAGACCGTGCGCGACTTCCTGTACCGCGAAGCGCGCTACCTGGACGATGCACAGTGGGACCAGTGGCTGGAACTGTATGCCAGCGATGCAAGCTTCTGGATGCCCGCGTGGGATGACGACGACCGCCTCACCACCGACCCGCAAAGCGAGATCTCGCTGATCTGGTACGGCAACCGTGGCGGCCTCGAAGACCGGGTGTTCCGCATAAAGACCGAGCGTTCCAGTGCGACCGTGCCCGACACCCGCACCTCGCACAACATCAGCAACATCGAGATCGTCGAGCAGGGCGAAGGCTACTGCCAGGTGCGCTTCAACTGGCACACGCTGAGTTTTCGCTACAAGACCACCGACAGCTACTTCGGTACGAGCTTCTACACCCTGGACCTGCGCGGCGAACAGCCGCTTATCAAGGCCAAGAAGGTGGTGCTGAAGAACGACTACGTGCGCCAGGTCATCGACATCTACCACATCTGAACCGAGGTTACGCGAACGGCCCGGTGTGCCCCATGGTGCGCCGTGGCCAGGTTCGCCCGCGAGGTGCAACATGAGCTTCCAGATCGCGCTTAATTTCGAAGACGGGGTAACCCGCTTCATCGAGGCCAGCGGCCATGAAACCGTCGCCGACGCCGCCTACCGCCAGGGCATCAATATCCCGCTGGACTGCCGCGATGGCGCCTGCGGCACCTGCAAGTGCAAGGCTGAATCCGGCCGTTATGACCTGGGCGACAACTTCATCGAAGACGCCCTCAGTGAAGACGAAATCGCCGAAGGCTATGTACTGACCTGCCAGATGCGCGCCGAAAGCGACTGCGTGGTACGCATCCCGGCGTCTTCGCAACTGTGCAAGACCGAACAGGCCAGCTTCCAGGCCGCCATCAGTGATGTGCGCCAGTTGTCGGCCAGTACCATCGCCCTGTCGATCAAGGGTGAATCGCTCAACAGGCTGGCTTTCTTGCCGGGGCAGTACGTCAACCTCACGGTGCCCGGCAGCGACCAGAGCCGCGCCTACTCCTTCAGTTCGTTGCAGAAGGACGGTGAAGTCAGCTTCCTGATTCGCAACGTGCCGGGCGGGCTGATGAGCAGCTTCCTCACCAGCCTGGCCAAGGCCGGCGACAACATGAGCCTGGCCGGGCCCTTGGGCAGCTTCTACCTGCGCCCGATCCAGCGCCCCTTGCTGCTGCTGGCTGGTGGCACGGGCCTGGCCCCGTTCACGGCGATGCTGGAGAAAGTCGCCGAACAGGGTAGCGAGCACCCCCTGCACCTGATCTATGGGGTGACCAACGACTTCGACCTGGTCGAGCTGGACCGTTTGCACGCCCTGGCTGCGCGCATCCCCAACTTCACCTTCAGCGCCTGTGTGGCCAACCCCGAAAGCCATTACCCGCAAAAGGGTTACGTCACCCAGCACATCGAGCCGCGCCACCTCAATGATGGCGATGTCGACGTGTACCTGTGCGGCCCGCCACCGATGGTCGAGGCGGTCAGCCAGTACATCCGCGAGCAGGGCATCACCCCGGCCAACTTCTACTACGAGAAGTTCGCGGCAGCGGCGGCCTGAGTTTCCTTGGGGCCGCCCCATCGTGCGGGTGAAGGTGGCCTCCTTTTCTTCCAAAGCCGGCAGTTGGGCCTGAGAGCACCGCTGTACCTGTGGAAGCCGGCTTGCCGGCGATGGGTCCAGTGCAGGCCAGGCAAGGTTGTGCCTGATAACAGGATAAGGAAGTAGCAGATGAACAACCGATTCCATAACAAAGTAGCCCTGGTCACCGGCGCCGCTCAAGGCATCGGCCGTGGTGTGTGCTGGCGGCTCAAGGCCGAAGGCGCGCAGGTGGTGGCCGTGGACCGCTCCGAACTGGTCCACGAACTGGCCGGGGAGGGCGTGCTGACGCTGATCGCCGACCTTGAGCAATACACCGACTGTGCCCGCGTCATGGCCTCGGCGGTAGAAACGTTCGGTCGCATCGACATTCTGGTCAACAACGTTGGCGGCACCATCTGGGCCAAGCCGTTCGAACACTATGAAGTGGCGCAGATCGAGGCCGAAGTTCGCCGCTCGCTGTTCCCCACCCTGTGGTGCTGCCACGCGGCGCTCCCGTACATGCTCGAACGCGGCAGCGGCGCCATCGTCAACGTCTCCTCGATTGCCACCCGCGGCGTCAACCGCGTGCCCTATGGCGCGGCCAAAGGCGGGGTCAATGCACTGACCGCGTGCCTTGCCTTCGAAACCGCCGGCCGCGGCATCCGGGTCAACGCTACCGCGCCCGGCGGCACCGAGGCACCACCCCGGCGGGTGCCACGCAATGAGGCCGAGCAGAGCGAACAAGACAAGCGCTGGTATCAGCAGATCGTCGACCAGACCTTGGACAGCAGCCTGATGCACCGCTACGGCAGCATTGACGAACAGGTTGGCGCGATCCTTTTCCTGGCCAGCGACGAGGCGTCCTACATCACCGGCGTGACCCTGCCGGTGGGGGGCGGCGACCTCGGCTGAGCAGCACCCCAAAGGCAGTTTTACTCCACAAAAAAAGCAACAGAGACAGATGCCATGCGAACCCTTGACGTTCACCCGATCATCGACAACGCCCGTTTCACCGCCTTCCACTGGATGGTCATGGCCTGGTGCGGCCTGCTGCTGGTCTTTGACGGCTACGACCTGTTCATCTACGGCGTGGTACTGCCGGTGATCATGAAAGAATGGGGCCTGACCCCTTTGCAGGCCGGTGCCCTGGGCAGCTATGCGCTGTTCGGCATGATGTTCGGTGCCCTGGCTTTCGGCAGCCTGGCCGACCGGATCGGGCGCAAGAAAGGGATTGCCATCTGTTTCGCCCTGTTCTCGGGGGCGACCATCCTCAACGGCTTTGCCAGCAGCCCCAGCGAGTTCGGCATCTATCGCTTCATCGCCGGCCTTGGCTGCGGCGGTTTGATGCCCAATGCCGTGGCGCTGATGAACGAATACGCGCCCAAGCGCCTGCGCAGCACGCTGGTGGCAATCATGTTCAGCGGTTATTCGCTGGGCGGCATGCTTTCGGCGGGCGTGGGTATCTTCATGCTGCCACGCTTCGGTTGGGAGTCGATGTTCTTCGCCGCCGCAGTGCCGCTGCTGCTGTTGCCGGTGATCCTGTATTACCTGCCCGAGTCGATCGGCTTTCTGGTGCGCAAGGGCCGCACCGAGGAGGCGCGCACGTTGCTCAAGCGCCTGGACCCGCACTGCGATGTGCAGGCTGACGACCAATTGCAGGCGACTGACCGCAAAGGTAACGGCGGTTCAGTGCTGGACCTGTTCCGCAATGGCCTGGCCACCCGCACCCTGGCCCTGTGGCTGGCGTTCTTCTGCTGCCTGTTGATGGTCTATGCGCTCAGCTCGTGGCTGCCGAAACTGATGGCCAACGCCGGCTACAGCCTGGGCTCGAGCCTGTCCTTCCTGCTGGCACTGAACTTCGGCGGCATGGCCGGGGCAATTCTGGGTGGCTGGCTGGGCGATCGCTACAACCTGGTGAAAGTGAAAGTCGCGTTCTTCCTGGCAGCTGCCGTGTCGATCAGCCTGCTCGGGGTCAACAGCCCGATGCCGGTGCTGTACCTGCTGATCTTCATCGCCGGCGCCACCACCATCGGCACGCAGATCCTGCTGTACGCCGGTGCTGCGCAGCTTTACGGCCTTGCGGTGCGCTCCACCGGCCTGGGCTGGGCCTCGGGCATCGGCCGCAATGGCGCCATCGTCGGGCCGCTGCTCGGCGGTGCGCTGATGGGGATCAACCTGCCGCTGCAACTCAATTTCATCGCCTTCGCCATCCCTGGTGCAATCGCCGCGCTGGCCATGGCCGTGCACCTGGCCAGCAGCCGGCGTCACGCCCTGGCCGCGACGGCCTGACCTTACTACTGACTGAACGGGAGCTTTTCATGACAAGCCCAACCATTGAACGGCTGGAGGCGATCATCGTCGACCTGCCCACCATCCGCCCGCACAAGCTGGCCATGCACACCATGCAGCAGCAAACCCTGGTGGTCCTGCGCCTGCGTTGCAGCGACGGTGTGGAAGGTATCGGCGAGGCCACCACCATCGGCGGCCTGGCTTACGGCTACGAAAGCCCCGAGGGCATCAAGGCCAATATCGACGCGCATCTGGCGCCGGCGTTGGTGGGCATGGCTGCCGACAACATCAATGCCGCCATGCTCAAGCTCGACAAGCTGGCCAAGGGCAACACCTTCGCCAAATCCGGTATCGAGAGCGCCTTGCTCGATGCCCAGGGCAAACGCCTGGGGCTGCCGGTCAGTGAGCTGCTGGGCGGGCGCGTGCGCGACAGCCTTGAGGTGGCCTGGACCCTGGCCAGCGGGGACACGGCATGTGACATCGCCGAGGCCGAGCACATGCTGGAGGTTCGCCGCCACCGGGTGTTCAAGCTGAAGATCGGCGCCAACCCCCTGGCACAGGACCTGAAACATGTGGTGGCGATCAAGCGTGAGCTGGGCGAGCGCGCCAGTGTGCGGGTCGACGTCAACCAGTACTGGGACGAATCCCAGGCCATTCGCGCCTGCCAGGTGTTGGGTGACAACGGTATCGACCTCATCGAACAGCCGATCTCACGCATCAACCGCAGCGGCCAGGTGCGCCTGAACCAGCGCAGCCCTGCGCCGATCATGGCCGACGAGTCCATCGAAAGCGTGGAGGACGCGTTCAGCCTGGCTGCGGACGGTGCCGCCAGCATCTTCGCCCTGAAAATCGCCAAGAACGGCGGCCCGCGTGCCGTGCTGCGCACCGCACAGATTGCCGAAGCGGCCGGCATCGCCCTGTACGGCGGCACCATGCTCGAAGGCTCTATCGGCACCCTGGCTTCGGCACACGCCTTCCTCACGGTACGCCAGTTGACCTGGGGTACCGAGCTGTTCGGGCCGCTGCTGCTGACCGAAGAGATCGTCAACGAGCCGCCGCAGTACCACGACTTCCAGCTGCACGTGCCCCGTACCCCAGGCCTGGGCCTGACCCTCGACGAACACCGCCTGGCGCGCTTCGCCCGCCGCTGACATCAAAGGAGAAACCCCATGCTGTTCCACGTGAAGATGACCGTGAAGCTGCCGGTCGACATGGACCCGGCCAAGGCCAGGCAACTGAAGGCCGACGAGAAGGAACTTGCCCAGCGCCTGCAGCGCGAGGGCACCTGGCGTCACCTGTGGCGCATCGCCGGGCACTACGCCAACTACAGCGTGTTCGACGTGCCCAGCGTCGAGGCGCTGCACGACACGCTGATGTTGCTGCCGCTGTTTCCGTACATGGATATCGAGGTCGACGGCCTGTGCCGTCACCCGTCATCGATCCACGCCGACGACCGCTGAAACACGCCTTTCGCACAAGAACAAGACGAGATAACCATCATGACCGTGAAAATTTCCCACACTGCCGACGCCCAGAAGTTCTTCGAAGAAGCAGCAGGCTTTGGTAACGACAATGGCAGCCCACGCCTTAAACGCATCGTTCAGCGTGTGCTGCAGGACACCGCCCGCCTGATTGAAGACCTGGAAATCAGCGAAGACGAGTTCTGGCTGGGTGTGGACTACCTCAACCGCCTCGGCGGCCGTGGCGAGGCCGGGCTGCTGGTAGCGGGGCTGGGGATCGAGCACTTCCTCGACCTGCTGCAGGATGCCAAGGATGCCGAGGCAGGCCTGAGCGGTGGCACCCCGCGCACCATCGAAGGCCCGCTGTACGTTGCCGGCGCGCCCATCGCCCAAGGCGAGGTGCGTATGGATGACGGCAGCGAGGAGGGCGTGGCCACGGTCATGTTCCTCGAAGGCCAGGTGCTCGACCCCCACGGCCAGCCGCTGGCCGGTGCCACCGTTGACCTGTGGCATGCCAACACCCGTGGTACCTACTCGTTCTTCGACTCGAGCCAGTCCGAGTACAACCTGCGCCGACGCATCGTCACCGACGCCGAAGGCCGCTACCGCGCGCGCTCCATCGTGCCCTCGGGCTATGGCTGCGACCCGCAGGGGCCGACCCAGGAATGCCTGGACCTGCTGGGCCGCCATGGCCAGCGCCCGGCGCATGTGCACTTCTTCATCTCGGCGCCGGGGCACCGGCACCTGACCACACAGATCAACCTGTCTGGCGACAAGTACCTGTGGGATGACTTTGCCTATGCCACGCGCGATGGGCTGGTCGGTGAGGTGGTGTTCCGTGAGGGGGCCGACGGGCGCTATGCCGAACTCAAGTTCGACTTCCAGTTGCAGAAGGCGCTGCAAGGCGCGGATGAGCAGCGCAGCGGGCGGCCTCGGGCCTTGCAGGAAGGCTAAGTCTGGATCGCGGGCACGCCGGCGCCTGCAGGAACAGCGCAGGCACTGAACTCAGCGGTGTCTGGGGAGCGGCTTGCCGGCGATCAAGCGCAAAGCCCTTGCAACCCACTACTGCAGCGAGAGGCCCATGAAAAACCTGATCAAGGACTGCTCCCTTTCCGCCATCGTCGCAGGGTGCCTTGCGACGATGATTTCCTACGCCGGCCCGCTGGTGATCATCTTTCACGCCGCCGAAGCCGCCGGCTTGGCCCCGGGCCTGCTGTCTTCCTGGGTTTGGTCCATCTCCATGGGCAGCGCTGTACTCGGCGGTTTGTTGAGCCTGTACTACCGGGTACCCATAGTGATCGCCTGGTCCATCCCGGGCTCGGCACTGTTGGTCACGGCCTTACCCCAACTGGGACTGGAGCAGGCAGTAGGGGCATATCTGGTGGCCAACCTGGTCCTGCTGCTGATCGGCATCAGCGGGGCCTTCGACCGCATCATCGCGCGCCTGCCGGGCTCGATCGCCGCCGGCATGCAGGCCGGCATTCTGTTCAGCTTCGGCACCGAGGTGTTCCGGGCATTGCCGGTGCAGCCGGGGCTGGTGCTGGCGATGTTCGTTGCCTATGTGCTGATGCGCAGGCTGCAACCGCGCTACGCCGTGGCCGCGGTGTTGTGTGTGGGTGCCGTTGTCACCTTTGCCAGTGGCGCACTGCGCAGCGAGGCACTGGTGTTGGAACTGGCCTCGGCGCAGTGGATCACACCGCAGTTCAGCCTTGCGGCGCTGTTCAGCCTGGCACTGCCGATGGTGCTGGTGGCGCTGACCGGTCAATTCATGCCGGGCATGGCGGTGCTGCGCAACGCAGGCTATGCAACGCCCGCCAGCCCGTTGATCAGCGCCAGTGCCATCGGCGGAGCCTTGTTGGCGCCGTTCGGTTGCCATGGCCTGAACCTCGCTGCCGTCACCGCCAGCCTGTGCACGGGCCACGAGGCCCATGACAACCCGCGCCGGCGCTATGTCGCGGCGGTCGCCGGCAGTGCGCTGTACCTGTTGCTGGGCATCGCCGGGGCGACGCTGATGTCGCTGTTCGCCGCCTTTCCTGCTGCTTTGATAGCCGCGCTGGCCGGGCTTGCGCTGTATGGCGCGATCAGCGACGCCTTGGCCCGCAGCCTGGCTGAGCCGCAAGAGCGCGACGCCGGCTTGTTCACCTTCCTGGTCACCGCTTCGGGGGTGTCTTTCCTTGGCCTTTCGGCAGCGTTCTGGGGGCTGCTGTTCGGCCTGCTGGCACACGCGCTGCTCAGGCTGCGTCGCCCGCATGCCCAGGAGGCCCTGCGCCGTTCACCTTGAAACTCGTATTACCAACGCTTTACCCATAACAACAAGATCAAGAGAGCTTCGGAATGAACCAAACCCCTTGCGTCGCCATCGGGCTGACCCTGCTCAGCCAACCGTTATCCGCCGCCGAAGGCGGTTTCTTCGAGGATGCCAAAGCCAGCCTCAGCGCCCGCAACTACTACTTCAGCCGTGACTTTTCCGACATCGTCGGCGCCAATCAGCAGTCCAAGGCCCAGGAGTGGGCGCAGGGCTTCATCCTTGACTTCAAGTCCGGCTACACGCAAGGCACCGTAGGCGTAGGGGTCGACGCGCTGGGCGTGCTGGGCATCAAGCTCGACAGCAGCCCTGACCGGGCCAATACAGGGCTGCTGCCAGTGCACGGTGATGGCAGGGCCGGCGACGAATACAGCCGCCTGGCTCCTACGTTCAAGGCACGGGTATCCAAAACCGAATTGCGCGTCGGTGAACTGCAGCCCAACCTGCCGGTGCTGACCTTTAGCGATATCCGGCTGTTGCCGCCCACTTACCAGGGCGTCAGCCTCAGCACGTCCGAACTGGACGGCCTGACGGTGCAGGCCGGGCATCTCACCGGCTCGCACCTGCGTAACGAAGGCGGCGACGGCAAGATGAACGCCATGCTCGGCCATGTGCCCCAGCGCCAGGTCGAGAGCGACGCATTCAACTATGTCGGGGGCGACTACGCGTTCAACGGCAACCAGAGCAGCGCCAGCCTCTGGTACGGGCAACTGGAAGACGTCTATGCCCAGGGCTTTGTCGGGTTCAAGCACAGCAAGCCGCTAGGGGACTGGGTGCTCAGTGCCAACCTGGGCTATTTCACCGCCCGTGAGCAAGGTGATGCGTTGCTGGGCACCATCGACAACCAGGCATTCTTTTCGCTGCTCACTGCTAGGCGAGGGGGGCACAGCTTCCACGCGGGGTACCAGGCGATGTACGGCGACAGCCCGTTCCCTCGGGTGTTCGCCAACATTTCGCCGCTGGGCAATGAGGTGCCGACGTATGAGTTTGCCTACACCGATGAGCGCTCCTATCAGCTGCGCTATGACTACAACTTCGCAGCCATGGGCATCCCGGGGCTGACGGCGACGGTGCGCTACCTCACCGGTAACAACGTCGATACCGGCCAAGGGTACGAGGGCAAGGATCGCGAACGTGATATCGATCTGGGTTATGCGGTGCAGAGCGGTGTATTCAAAGGGCTGGGGATTAGGGTGAGGAATGCCATGGCGCGGTCCAATTACCGTAGCGATATCGATGAAAACCGGTTGATCCTGGTGTACACCTGGCAGCTGTTCTAAGCCCGTACCGGCCACGCGTTGTCACACAGCAGCAATTGCATCACCGGGGTTCGCAGGGTTAGGTTTCCTGTATTGCCCACTCAGGAAACCTTCCCTTGGACTCCATTACCCAAGCCGTACTCGGCGCCGCGCTGCAAGGCACAGTGCTTGGCCGTATCCAGGGCCGCCGCTCGTTGATCTACGGCGCCGCACTGGGCACCGTGCCGGACCTGGACGTGGTCATCCGCTACGCCGACCCGGTGTCGCAAATGACCTACCACCGCGGCTTCTCCCACTCGATCTTCGTGCTGACCGGCCTGGCCCTGTTGCTCGCCTGGCTGGTCAACCGGCTGGGCCGCACGCGCTGGCCTGACAAAGGCTACACCTTGCCCAGGCTGTTCCTGGCGTTCTGGCTGGTACTGGTGACCCACCCGATCCTCGATTCATTCACGGTATACGGCACGCAGCTGTTCTGGCCGTTGCAGTTCACCCCGCAAAGCTGGGCCAGCGTGTTCATCATTGACCCGGTGTACACCGTGCCGCTGCTGGCGGCCGTGCTCTACGCCGCTATCAGGGGCGTGAGCGGCAAGGCGTTGCGCCTGATGAGCCTGGCCCTGGTGTTCAGCACGGCTTACCTGGGGTTCGGCCTGGCCGGCCGCATGGCCGCCGAGCAGCGTTTCCAGGCTGCCCTCGAGCAGCAGGGGATTGTCGCAAACGAGGTGCGCGCGGTACCGATCGCGTTCAACAGCCTGGTCTGGCGCGTGCTGGCCAAGACCCCGGATGGCGATTATTACGAAGGCGTCAGTAGTGTTTTCGACCGTGCGCCACCGGAAATGCAGCGCCTGCCGCGTAACCTGCAGCTTGCCACCGCATTGGTCGATGCCCCCCTGCTGCAGCGCCTGCGCTGGTTTACCGATGACTGGTTACGCTATGACGAGGTGGACGGCGCGCTTGTCGTGACCGACCTGCGCATGGGTATCCCCGGCAACTACACCTTCCGCTTCAACATGGCCCATCGCGATGGGCAGGGTCACTGGATTGCCCACACGCCAAGCGTGTGGCGGGGCAGCGGGGTCGGTGGGATGTTCAACCGCCACGATCTGACGCTGATCTGGCGCCGCATCCTCGACCAGCAACCACCGTTGCCATTGGCCGCCTGGACCACCCAATACCTGCATCAGGCCGACGGCCCCGGGCGCTGAGGCGTGCGCTCAGCGGGGTTGGACCTGGTCAAGTGGACGGCCATCGTAACCATGGTTGCCGACCACGTACGTTTCCTCTGGCCGGCTGCCGAGGGGCTGTTCATTGTCGGTCGCCTGGCCTTCCCATTGTTCTGCCTGGCGATCGCAGTGAATGTCGGGCGCAGCACACCGGGCCGGCTGTTTACCCGTGCCAACCTGCGCTACCTGGGCTGGATGCTGGCTTTTATGGTGCTGTCTGAAGGGCCCTATCGTTGGCTGGACCCTGCTACCCAGACCTTCAGCGTGATCCCCACTCTGACCTTGGGGCTGCTGGTGGCCTGGGCTGTGCACCACCCCTCGGCGTCAGCGCGGCTAATCGGCCTTGGCGCCGTACTGATTGCAACCGGGTGCAGCGCGCAACTGATGTACGGGTTGCCCGGCGTACTGCTGCCTGCGGCCTGGCTGATGGCTCGCAGCCGAGGGGGAGTGGCCTGGCTGCTGCCGTGCCTGTTGGCTGTGGCGGGCAACCTGACCAACAGCTGGTTGTTCGAGCACCTGCTGGCACCGGTCACTTTGCTGACCATGGCCGCTGCGGCCCTGGCCATACCTGTCGGGTGCATGTTGCTGCGCCACGACCACTGGCCTGTGCCTGCGGTGGGGCGCTGGGGGTATCTGTTCTACCCGTTGCACTTGCTGGTCATCAAGGCACTGCAGTGGATGCTGTAACGAGGCCCTTGCAATACTGCAATACGCACCCATTTAAGCGGGTCTTCAGTATCCGCAGGAACCTGACATGGAACCCAACCGCTTCGGCGACATCACCGCTTTCGTCAGTGCGGCGAAGGCGGGCAGTTTTACCGCTGCAGCGGCGAGCCTGGGGCTGACCCGTTCAGCCGTGGGCAAGAGCATCGCGCGCCTGGAGGCGCGTATGGCGGTACGCCTGCTCAACCGTACCACGCGCAAATTGAGCCTGACCGATGAGGGTTTGGTGGCGTATGAGCGCTGGCGGCAGATTCTCGATGACCTGGACGAGGTGGAAAGCACCATGGCCCAGCGGCGTGGCAAGCCCACCGGCACGCTGCGCCTGACCGCCCCGCTGTCGTTGGGCCAGCGGCATGTGCTGCCGGTCCTCGATGCTTACCTCAAGCAGTGGCCGGAACTGCGCGCTGACATTCGTTTTACCGACCGTTTCGTCGATCTGGTCGAGGAGGGCGTGGACGTGGCCGTACGGATCGGCGCACCCAAGGAAGACTCACAGTTGCTCACTCGCACTGTGGCCTGGCAGCAGTTCGTCACCTGTGCTTCGCCCGATTATTTGCGCCAGCACGGGGTGCCGCAGGTGCCGGCAGACCTTTACGGGCATGACAAGATTGCCTTCCTGACAGGGGAAAAATCCATGCCCTGGCGCTTTCACACGCCAGAGGGCCTGCACCTGTGCGAGGAGCCCGGGCGGCTCAATATCGACAGCTCCGAAGCCATGCTCGATGGCGCACGGGCAGGGTTCGGGCTGATTCACCTGCCCACCTACATCACCGGGGAGGACCTTCGCGCGGGCACGCTGGTGGAAGTGTTGCACGCCTACAGGCCACCGGCGGACCCTATTCGCGTGGTGTACCCGAGCAAACGCCACCTGTCTCCGCGAGTACGGGGGTTCATCGACCTGCTGGTGGCGAGTTGGGAGCAGGGAGTGCCTTGGGAGCAGTGATCGCGAATGTCAGGCCCCTGATGCCGGGTTCATTCCCGGCACACCTACAGCGTCTGGTCCGCAGGCGCGGGGCCCGTCATGCCATCAAGCCTGTTTCAGGAACGGATAATCCGTATACCCCTCAGCCCCGTTTGCATAGTCGAACTGCGCCCGATGCTCATTCAGTGGCGCCTGAACCCGCAGGCGTTCCACCAGGTCCGGGTTGGCGATGAAGCTGCGCCCGAACGCCACGGCATCGATCAACCCACGCCCGATCAGGTCTTCGCCTTTCTCTGCGGTATAGGCACCTGCGGCAATGATGACCCCTGGGTAAGCCGCCCGAATAGCCTCACGGAACGTATCGCGCAGCGGCTTGCCACCAGCCCAGTCCGGCTCGGACAGGTGCAGGTAGGCCAGGTTGCGCTTGGCCAGCTCCTTGATCAGGTACAGCCCTGCTGCCTCTTGATCTTCGCCATTGTCCACGCCATTGAAACCACCTAAAGGGAAAATGCGGATACCCACGCGCTCGGCACTCCAACCGGCAATGGCGGCATCCACCGCTTCGAGCACTATACGGGCGCGGTTCTCGACACTGCCGCCATAACGGTCCTCACGCTGGTTGGCGCTGGGGGTAAGGAACTGGTGCAAAAGATAGCCGTGAGCGGCATGCAACTCGATGAAGTCGAAGTCGGCCTCACGAGCATTGACCGCTGCCTGGCCGAAATCGGCGACGATGCCGGCGATCTCTTCCTCGCTCAGGGCGCGCGGTACGGAGGTCTCAGTGCGCAGCAGGTTGCCTTGCTCGTCACGCAACGTGGTACGGGCATTGGCAGGTAGGGCGGAGGGCGCCACTGGCGCCTGGCCACCAGGCTGCAAGGTCGTGTGCGAAACACGGCCGGTGTGCCAGACCTGCACGGCGCTGTGGCCGCCTGCAGCATGAATGCCTTCGTTTACCAGGCGCCACGCGGCAATCTGCTCGGCGGTGTGAATGCCTGGTGAACCCGAGTAGCCCTTGGCCTGGAAGGAGATTTGCGTAGCCTCGGTAATGATCAGGCCTGCACTAGCACGCTGGGCGTAGTACTCGGCCATCATCGGGGTGGGTACATCGCCGGGCTCCAGGCTGCGCAGGCGGGTGAGGGGCGCCATGAACACGCGGTTGGGCAACGTCAATGGGCCGATCTGCAAGGGTTGGAAGAGTTTCATTGCCGCTCCGAAGGTGAAAGAACCAATGGCGCGCACGATACCGGGATGATTCGGGAATGGGAGGACCGGCACCCCGGCGGCGGGCTCCCCAATGGCTTTGTTCACGCAGGTCTACACACTTTTTGGCCGAGCAAGCGGCTGGCACACCTGTGTCATGTCTGCAGCAGCTGTTTCATTGCTGCGCCAATCCGTGTTGCCTTGCCGGTGCCGGCAGTGCAGTGTCGAACCGCTCTGGCATGGAGGTTTGGCAAGCTCATTGTGCCAATGGCACAGCCGTTGCTCTGTGTGTTACCGACGCCTGACGCGGTGTCCATAACAAGAACGGAGAACCGAGCATGAATCGAACAGGCCCGCACCGTCGGCCTCTGCCGCACTTGCTGAGCTGCCTGGCCTTGAGCCTGGCGTGCAGCGCACCTGCCTTCGCCGCCGAAGTCGACGGCCAGCGCATCATCGACGCCGACAAGGAACCCGGCAACTGGATGAGCCACGGCCGTACCTATGACGAGCAGCGCTACAGCCCGCTCAAGGCGATCAACCAGGGCAACGTCAACCAGCTCGGCCTTGCCTGGAGCTACAAGCTCGACCTTGACCGTGGCGTGGAGGCTACACCGATCGTGGTTGACGGGGTGATGTACACCACCGGGCCGTTTTCGGTGGTGTACGCCCTGGACGCGCGCAATGGCACGCTGCTGTGGAAGTACGACCCGCAGTCTGACCGCCACCGCGCCGGTGAGGCCTGTTGTGACGCGGTCAACCGAGGGGTGGCGGTGTGGCAGGGCAAGGTCTACGTGGGTGTGCTCGATGGCCGCCTGGAGGCGATCGATGCCAAGACCGGCAAGCGCGTGTGGTCGGTGGACACCCGCGATGACGACAAACGCAGCTATACCATCACCGGGGCGCCGCGGGTGGTCAACGGCAAGGTGATCATCGGCAATGGCGGTGCCGAATTCGGTGTGCGCGGCTACGTGACCGCATATGACGCCGAAACCGGCAAACAGGCCTGGCGCTTCTTCACCGTGCCGGGCGACCCCAAGCTGCCGCCCGAGAACAAAGCCATGGAGATCGCCAGCAAGACCTGGCACGGCGACGCGTATGTCGAGTGGGGTGGCGGCGGTACGGCCTGGGATTCGTTCGCCTACGACCCGGAACTCAACCTGTTGTATATCGGCGTGGGCAATGGCTCGATGTGGGACCCGAAATGGCGCAGCCAGGCCAAGGGCGACAACCTGTTCCTTTCCTCGATCGTCGCGGTCAATGCCGACACCGGCGAATACGCCTGGCACTACCAGACCACGCCAGGCGATGCCTGGGACTTCACCGCCACCCAGCACATGATCCTGGCCGAGCTGCCCATTGACGGCAAACCGCGCAAAGTGCTGATGCAGGCGCCGAAAAACGGCTTCTTCTATGTGCTGGACCGTGCCACCGGTGAGCTGCTGTCGGCGAAGAACATCGTGCCGGTCAACTGGGCCAAAGGCATCGACATGAAGACCGGGCGGCCGATCATCGACGATGAGGCGGCGGCCTACTGGAAGGACGGCAAGCGCAAGCTGGTGACCCCGGCTTTCTGGGGCGCCCATGATTGGCACCCAATGTCCTACAACCCCGACACGGGCCTGGTGTACATCCCGGCGCATATCATGTCGGCCTACTACGAGCACATCCCCGAGGCGCCCAAGCGCAACCCGTTCAAGAGCGTTTACCAGTTGGGGCTGCGCACCGGCATGATGCCTGACGGCGCCGAAGGCCTGCTGGACATGGCCAAGAGCTGGTCGGGCAAGCTGATCGCCTGGGACCCGGTCAAGCAGGCGCCGGCGTGGGAGGTGCCGTACATCACCATCTTCAACGGCGGCACCCTGAGCACTGGCGGCAACCTGGTGTTCGAAGGCAGCGCCGATGGCCGGGTGATCGCCTATGCCGCCGATTCGGGCAAAAAGCTCTGGGAGTCGCCCGCCGCCAGCGGCGTGATGGCTGCCCCGATCACCTATTCGGTGGACGGCGAGCAGTACGTGACGTTCATGGCCGGCTGGGGCGGGGCGTTTTCCACCTTCGCCGGCGCGTTGTCGCTGCGCGCCGGGGTGCAGCCGTTCGCCCAGGTGCTGACCTACAAGATCGGCGGTACCGCCAAGTTGCGTGAGCCGGCGCCACCGGCCGACGCACCGGAGCCGCCCGCGTTGACCGCCGATGCGCAAACGGTCGCTGCCGGGGCCGCCCTGTATGACGGCAACTGCTCGCAATGCCACGGTATCCACGCCGTCAGTGGTGGTGTGCTGCCCGACCTGCGCAAGCTCACTGCCGAAAAGCACCAGATGTTCCTCGGCATCCTCTATGGCGGCAGGGTACCCGATGGCATGCCTTCGTTCGCCGACAACCTCAAACCCGAGCAGGTCGAGCAGGTGCACCAGTACCTGATCAAGCGCGCCCATGACTTGAAGGCCGAAGGCGATGCGTGGCAGCGGTTCAGCGCCAAGCCCGTCGCCCAACCGCCCCTGGCCGACAACACACCACAGGAGTGACACGAGCATGACAGACACGACCTACCAGAACTTCATCGACAACGCGTTTGTACCCAGCGAGGCACTGATCGAGGTCTACAACCCGGCCAACGCCCAGTTGCTGGGGCGGGTGCCAGAAACACCGGCCGAACAGGTGGAGCGCGCCATCGCAGCAGCACGCAAGGCGCAAAAGGGCTGGGCGGCGAAGACAGCCATTGAACGGGCAGGCTACTTGCGCCAGATCGCCGCCAAGGTGCGGGCCAATGCCGACCGCCTGGCGCGGATCATTACCCAGGAGGGCGGCAAGGTGCCGGCGCTGGCCCAGGTCGAGGTCAACTTTACCGCTGACTACCTTGACTATATGGCCGAATGGGCGCGCCGCCTGGAGGGCGAGGTACTCAGCAGCGACCGCGCCCACGAACACATCTTCCTGATGCGCAAGCCACTGGGCGTGGTGGCGGGGATTCTGCCGTGGAACTTCCCGTTCTTCCTCATCGCACGCAAGATGGCGCCGGCGCTGCTCACCGGCAATACCATCGTGATCAAGCCCAGTGAGGAAACCCCCATCAATTGCTACGCGTTCGCCCAGTTGGTGGCCGAGACAGACTTGCCCGCAGGCGTGTTCAACGTGGTGGGTGGCAAAGGGGCGAGCGTCGGTCACGGGCTGTCGAGCCATGCTGGTGTCGACCTGGTGAGCTTCACCGGCAGCGTGGCTACCGGCGCGCGGATCATGGCCGCGGCCGCACCGAACATTACCAAGCTCAACCTCGAACTGGGCGGCAAGGCCCCGGCGATCGTGCTGGCTGACGCCGACCTGGACCTTGCGGTGAAAGCCATCGTCGCCTCGCGCGTGATCAACACCGGCCAGGTCTGCAACTGTGCCGAACGGGTGTATGTGGAGCGCAAGGTGGCCGACGCCTTCGTCGACAAGGTAGGCCAGGCCATGGCGGCCATCCGCTATGGCGACCCCTCGCGCCAGGCCGATCTGGACATGGGGCCGCTGATCAACCAGGCCGGCCTCGACAAGGTGGCGCAGATGGTGCGCACGGCCGTAGGGCAGGGCGCCCAGTTGGTGACCGGGGGGCAGGTCGCCGACCTCGGCGCCGGGTTCCATTATCAGCCGACTGTGCTCGCCGGCTGTGCTGCGGACATGGAGATCATGCGCAAGGAGATCTTCGGACCGGTATTGCCGATCCAGGTGGTCGACGATCTGGACGAAGCGATTGCCTTGGCCAATGACAGTGAGTATGGGCTGACCTCATCGCTCTATACCCGTGACCTGAATGCAGCGCTGAAGGCTTGCCGCGAGATCGACTTTGGCGAGACCTACATCAACCGCGAGAACTTCGAAGCCATGCAGGGCTTCCACGCCGGTGCGCGCAAGTCCGGCATCGGCGGGGCGGATGGCAAGCATGGGTTGTATGAGTACACGCGCACCCAGGTGGTGTACATCCAGGGGTAAGTCTTCACCCCAGCGTCCCTGTCTTGCCGGCGATGCAGACGCTGGGGTGCATGGCACCGGCCTGCCGGCGATAGGGGCGCACCGGTCACCCCAACAGGTTTGGCTGCACGATCGCGTACCGCTTCATCTTGCGGTACAGCGTCGAGCGCGAAATGCCCAACGCCTGCGCCGCTGCGCTCATGTTCCAGTGCTCACGCTTCAAGACCTCCAGCAAATGCCGCGCCTGAAGGTCTTCCACCTGTTGCTCGAGCGCTGCAGGCTGTGCAGGCGCTGCACCGTCCAGCAACTCCTGGGGCAAGTCGGCCAGTTCGATCACACCGCCCTCGGCCAGCGCTACCGCCTGGCGCAGGGCGTTGAGCAGTTGGCGCACATTCCCCGGCCACGCATGGCCCAGCAGGCAACGATGCGCCTCGGCGCTCAAACGCAACCCCGACCCGGCCGACAAGCCAGAGAGCAGCGCATCGATCAGCTCGCGGCGGTCGCTGCGCTCACGCAGGGCCGGTAACCTCATGCGCATCCCGCACAGGCGATAGTAAAGGTCTTCGCGAAAACGCTTTTCGCCAATCATGGCCTGCAGGTCCTGGTGCGTCGCCGATATCACCTGGATATCAAGCGCCACTGGCGTTTCTGCACCCAGTGGCACCAGTTCACGTTCGGCCAGCACCCGTAGCAGGCGCGTTTGCAGGTGTGCAGGCATATCACCGATTTCATCGAGAAACAGCGTGCCGCCATTGGCGTGCTCCAGCTTGCCCTTCATGCCTTTGCGGCTGGCACCCGTGAAACTGCCGGCGCGGTAGCCGAACAGTTCGCTTTCGATCAAAGACTCGGGTATCGCTGCGCAATTGAGCGCCACGAACGGCTTGGCATGGCGCTGGCTGGCCTGGTGCAGGGCGCGGGCGAAAGCTTCCTTGCCGGTACCGGTTTCGCCGTCGAGGAGGATGGCGATGTCCTTGTCCAGCACCTTGCGTAGCCGACGCACGCCCTGTTGCAGTTGCGCGTCCTGGCCTGCCAATTGTTCGAGGCCGGGGTGGCGAGCCCGTGCGGGCATCGGCGGTACAGCCGGCAGCGGGCGATAGCCGGCGGGGACGCGCAGGCCGACGTCCAGCAAAAGCGCTTGAGCATGGGCGCGCAACTGGGTACCGCGGGCGCCGCCACGGGTGAGGTCGAGCAGTTGGTCGATATCGGCGTGCAGCAGTTGCTCGACAGGCGCCCCCAGCAACTTGCCGCTGTGCGCAAGGAAGGCCGCCCGATTGGCACCGATCACCCGGCCACCTTCATCCAGCGCAAGCAACTGCTCGGCCGCCAGGTCCGAGAACTCGTCACGCGGTTTCAGCGCCAGGGTCAGGCGGTCGCGAAAGCGCTCGCGAAAATGGCTGTTCTCGATCAGCCGTGCGTACAGGGTCACCAACTGCAAGGTCAGGTGCTGTGCTTGCTTGGGACCGTCGTTGTACAGGCAGGTGGCATTCAGGCAACCGAGCAGTTGATTGTGGGCATCGAAGATCGGCGACACCGAGCAGCTCAGGCGGGCGTTGGCTGCCAGGAAGTGCTCCTGACGGTGGATGGTCAGGGCCTGCCGGCTAGCCAGAGCGGTGCCGATGCCGTTGGTGCCGGCCACCGACTCGTCCCAGCGCGCGCCAACGATCAGCCCGGAACGGGTATAGCGTTGCGGGTCGGCCGGCAAGCGGGAATCGAGGGTAATACCCTCGGCGTCACTGAGCAGCACGGCGAAGCCTGCATCCACAACGCGCCGCGCCAGGCCGCTGACACCCTGGCTGGCGATGGCCAGGTAGGCCTCATGCTGGGCCTGGTGCTGGCGGATTTCGGCGGCGCTGAGGATATTGTCGACGTGGCGCAGTTCAGGGTCCAGGTGATGCTGGTTGATGCTGCGGTACCAGGATTCGGCGATCACAGGCTCGGGCATCAGGCCACGTTCGGCGAAATGGCAATCGACGAATGCGGCCAGCTCACTGGCATGGGGTGAGGCGGTGTGCGCGGCCATGGGCGCTCCACGAAATTCTTGTTATTTGAGGTGGGGAAAACCATAGCTGATTTTTGCATGATCGGCAGCCGGCCTGGTGCGGGGTGAATGCGTTCAGCCGATCAACTCAAGCGCCTGAGCCAGGCTCAGTGACCGCTTCATACGCTGCGACAACTGCGCCATGGCATCCGAATAGCCTTTGGCGATCACAGCCTCCACCCGCTCACCTGCACATTGCAAGGCAATGAAATCGCCTTGCTCCGGCGCCCCGACAAACTCGATGCGGTCCCAGTCGCGCGCATGCCCCAGTACTTCATAGGTACGCCCATGCTGATAAGTCCAGAAGAACGGCACGTCTTCATACCGGCGTTGCTCGCCCAGCATGTTGGCGGCAGCTATGACACCGTGTTGCTGGGCCAGGCGCCAGTGCTCGATGCGCACCGGGCGGCCGGTGAGGGGGAAGGTCGCGATATCACCGGCCGCCCACAGCCGGTCGGCGGCCTGCAGCTCGGCGTCGACCGCTATGGAGTGGTCCTCGGCCAATTGCACGCCCTGCACGAAGGCAGTGGCCGGCGTGACGCCGGTGCCGAGCAAGACCAGTGATGTTTCGATCTTATCGCCATTGCTCAGCAGCACGGCTTCGACGTGTTGCGCACCGATGAACCGCTCGACGTCGGTCGGGCCATGGAACATCACGCCCTCGCGCTCATGCAGCGCACGAATCGAGCGGCCAATGCGTTCACCCAACTGCATGCGTAACGGAACCTCGTGGCGGGTCACCACGTGGACCTGTGCGCCGTACGTGTGCAATGCCGATGCGGCCTCCAGGCCGATGAACCCGTCACCGACGATCACCACGGGCTGGCCGGGTTCGGCGGCATCGAGCAGGCGCGCCGCATCTTCGCGCGAGCGCAGCGTCACGATGCCTGCCAGGCTTGCACCGGGCAGGTCAGGGCGTTGCGGCTTGCCGCCAGTGGCCAATAAGGCTGCGTCATAATCGATACGCTGGCCGTCGGCGAGGGTGATCTGGCGCTTTTTGGCATCCAGCAGGCGCACCTTGCCCGAGCGCCGTTCCAGTTGGCCTGTGCGCAACTGGTCAGCGTCAAGCAGCGCTGGCACTTCGTCAGGCGGCATTTCGCCGGCAATCACGAATTTGCTCAGCGCAGTACGGTCATACGCCGGTTGCCGCTCCTGGTCGAGCCACACCAGGCGACCGCCGAACCCATGGGCCAGCAGCGTGGCAACCGCCGCCGAGCCTGCGGCACCGGCGCCGATGACGACGAAGCAGCGCGCATCGCTGTGACGCGGTGGCTCGGGGTGCGGCAGAGGCTGGTCATCGACCCAGATTTCGCCATCCTTGACCCATGCGCGGTAACGGCGCAGGTCTGCCAGGGCCGGCGGCTCGCAGACCACGCCTTCGTCAACGGCGAAAGCGGCCTTGTGCCAGGGGCAGACCAGCAGGCCGTTGCATACCACGCCCTCTTCCAGCGGCGCTCCGGCGTGCGGGCAATTGGCCTGATAGGCGCGTACCTGCCCGGCGCTGCGAATCAGGATCACTTCTTCGCTGCCGGCTTGTACGCGAAGGGGGCGCTTGGGGTCGAGTTGCTCGAGGCGAGCCACGGCGTGCTGAGTCATGAATATTCTCCAAAGGGGGCCTTGGAACCATTTGACGCCTGGGATGACAGGGTGATGCAGTGATCTGACGGCCGGAAGGAGCGCCATGCTTCATGAGGGGCGTGTTCGGCCTTGGTCAGCGATAGAGCCGTGTGCCATGATCGGGCTTCTTGCGCCAAGGTCGCCTGTGTCGCGCCTGCTCGCGACCAACCCAATACCCTCAAGGACCACCGAATGTTCGAACTGGACCATGACCTGGCGCAGGATATTGTCGATCGGGCAATGGCCATTCTGCCGTGCAATGTCAATGTCATGGACAGCCAGGGGCTGATCCTGGGCAGTGGTGAGCCAGGGCGCATCAACACCCGCCACGAAGGTGCGCAGCTGGTATTGGCCAATGGCCGGATCGTCGAGCTGGATGCAGACGCCGCCAAGTGCCTCAAAGGCGTGCAGCCGGGGGTCAACCTGCCGCTGATGCTCGATGGGCGGCTGATCGGCGTGCTGGGGCTGACGGGTGACCCGCAGCAACTGCGCACCTACGGCGAACTGGTGCGCATGACCGCTGAAATGCTGCTGGCCCAGCGCCATTTGCAGGTTGAACAGCAATGGCGGCGCCAGCGTTGTGATGACCTGCTGGCGTTGCTGCTCGGTGGTACGGGCGACTCGCCGCGGCTGCTGGACGAAGCGCAGCAACTGGGCCTGAAGCCGCAGTTGCCACGGGTGCCGTGTTTGTTCGAACTGCGTGCCGGCCCGGCGGCCGAGGCCTTGGCTGGCTGGTTGATGAGCCGTTACCCGGACAGTTGGTGCGTGAGCCCGGCACGCGATTCCTTGCTGTGGTGCCGCCCGGCCGGGGTGGTGCTGGATGAGGAGCGCCTGCTCGAGCGCGTGCAGCGCAGCGGCTGGCAGATCCAGCGCATGGCGCTGGGTAGCCCGGCGCAGAGCCTTGAGCAGTTGCGCCGCGGTTACCGGCGGGTTCGTGACCTGCTCGCCTATGGCCGCGAAGTGTTGCCAGGCGAGCAGTTGTTGAGCCTTGCGCGTTACCGTCTGCCCGCGTTGTTGTGGCGCCACCGCAATGAAGATGCGCTGGATGAGCTGCTTGAGCCGCTGCACCGCGTGCGTGCCAAGGATGCCAGCGGGCAGTTGCTCGCCACCCTGCGTGCCTGGTGCGCGCATGATGGCCAGAGCCAGGCCTGCGCCGATGCCCTGGGTATTCACCGCAACAGCCTGCGCTACCGCCTGGAGCGCATTGCCGAGCTGGGCGAGGTCGACCCGTTGCGCCTGGAGGGCATGTTGAGCCTGTATCTGGGGTTGCAGCTGTTGCCAGCGGATTGACCTGGGCAAAAAGGCATTTGCCCAAACAACCTGTCGGCCGGTTTGTGCATCCGACCGAGGCCCCGACGCCGGACAACTGTCAGCATGCGGCCATCTGGACAGGAGAATCCCCATGAAAATCGTCATCGCCCCCGATTCGTTCAAGGACAGCCTTGATGCTGCCGGTGTCGCCCGTGCCATCGCCGCCGGCCTGGCAGAGGCGCTGCCGACCGCTGAGCTGCTCGAGTGCCCCATGGCCGATGGTGGCGAAGGCACCATGCAGGCGATTGTCGCTGCCAGCCACGGCGAACTGCGCCGGCAGACCGTTCGCGGGCCGCTCGGCCAGTGGGTGCAGGCCGGTTGGGGCTGGCTGGCCGAAAGCCGCACAGCGATCATCGAGATGGCCCAGGCCAGTGGTATCCAACTGGTGCCAAGTGCGCAGCGTGATGCCTGCCGCAGCAGCACCTGGGGCACCGGCGAACTGATCGACGCCGCGCTCAGCGCAGGGGCACAGCGCATCGTCCTGGCAATCGGCGGCAGTGCTACCAACGATGGCGGCAGCGGCATGCTGCGTGCCCTTGGCCTGCGTTTGCTGGCCGCCGATGGCCAGCCACTGGAAGAGGGCGGCCTGGCCCTGGCCGGGCTGGCACGTATCGATGCCAGCGGCCTTGACCCGCGCCTGGCGCAGGTTCAGGTCGAAGTGGCGGCCGACGTCGACAATCCCCTGTGTGGGCCCAATGGTGCTTCGGCGATCTTCGGGCCACAAAAGGGTGCCAGCCCCGAGCAGGTCCAGGCCCTGGACAAAGCGCTGGGCCACTTTGCCGACCATTGTGCGCAGGTGCTGGGCCAAGATGTTCGGGAACAGCCAGGGTGTGGTGCGGCCGGCGGCATGGGGTTCGCGGCCAAAGCCTTCATGGGGGCGCAGTTCCGCCCGGGCGTGGAAGTGGTGGCGGAGTTGGCCGGCCTCGATGCGTTGGTGAAAGGTGCCGACCTTGTGATTACCGGTGAGGGCCGCTTCGATGCCCAGACCCTGCGGGGCAAGACGCCGATGGGGGTGGCGCGTGTCGCCAAGCGCCATGGGGTGCCGGTGGTGGTGCTGGCGGGCACCTTGGGTGAAGGCTATCAGCAGCTGTATGCGCACGGTATCGATGCGGCATTCGCCCTGGCCAGCGGGCCGATGACCCTGGAGCAGGCCTGCGCCGATGCCGCGCACTTGTTGCGGGCCCGGGCCAGTGATATTGCGCGGGTATGGCGTTGCGCCAACGGGCGCTGAAGCGTCTGCGGCAAACCCATGGCGATGCGCCGCGTGTGCGGCGCTCGGTCTCAAGGTTGCTGAAAAAAGCCCGTGGCATGCCCCGGAAATACCCAAAACATCTTTGTCTGATATCCCACCGGATCCACGGCGCGAGGAATGAATAGCGCTCGGAAAAATCGCACTTGCTGATCAGTTTTTACCCGCTGAAGTTGCAGAATAATACCTCGTGACTATCACCGGCGGTTTCAAATAAGTATTTTACTTGAGCCGGACGCTCGCCAATTCTCTGCGCTGTTTATTCGAGAGGGCGAGTCGATGTTAGTTCACAGCGACCAGGATTACGGCGTGCTGAAGGCCGCGGAACGCGAGCTTCAGCTGCAGGCGGGGCATGTCCCCGACGCCGCATTTTATGAACGCAAGTTGCAAGCAATTTGGACGCGAGCACAACACAGTGCCCATTACGCAAACATAGGTCCTTACAGTTTCCCGGCCTTCCAGCAGTTGCCTGTAACCGCCAAGGCATTGCTCAAAGGCCAGCCACTCGAGTTCTGCACGGTGGAACTGGGCGAGGCGGCCAAGTATTACGCCACCACCGGCACGACTGGCGAGCCGACCCCGACCCCGCGTTTGAAAGAAGACATCATCTGGAATGCTGTCAGTGTCGCCAGCCATTGGCGGGCAGTGCTGCGCTCGGGTTCGCGGGTGGCCAACCTGATGCCATCGGACATCGTGCCGGTAGGTGACCTGATCGCCAACGTCTGCGAGTACCTGGACGTTTCCCACGTGCGCCTCTATCCCTTCACCACCGGTATTACCGACTGGGAGCGGGTGTGCAACACCTTCGACACGTATCGGCCTACGGTCCTGTTCATTGCCCCCGGTGTGCTGGTGCAACTGACCCGCTACCTGAAACAGCGCGAATTGCTGCACAGCTTCGCCGAGTCGGTGCGCTCGATCATGCTGCTTGGCGAGGTCAACACCCAGCCGTTGCGCGAACGCCTGGCGCGCTGGTGGCAATGCGATGTTTTCGATGCCAGCTACGGCAGTACCGAAACCGGCACGTTGGCCGCAGTGGGCCAGGACCTGCAGATGCGCCTGGCCACTGCCACCAACTATTTCGAACTGCTGTTGCCCGACGGCAAGCTGGTCACCCCGGCCGAGGGGCTCACGGGCCGCCTCGTCGTTACGCCGCTCAACCTGTATGCACGCCCGCTGTTGCGTCTGGACACCGGTGACAGCGTGACCATCACCTCGCCTTGGCAGCCAGGCCAGGTCAGCCCGGCCTTGCTGATCAACGGGCGTGACAGCGATAGCGTCCGCGTGGCTGGCGTAGGCCTTGAGATCCGCGCGGTCGAGGAGGTGGTCTACGGCAGTTGCGATGCCACAGGTTATGTCATCGAAGTGGACCGCCAGGCCGACAGCGCCGCGCTTATCCTCGAGCGTGACGTCGTCTGGGACAGCAGCCAGGAAGCGCGCCTGCAAGCGCATTTGCTGGAGCGCTGCGAGCAGCACATGGGGCTGCGCTGGAGCCGCGTACTGTTCGTCAACAACCTGTCGGCGCTGAACAAGAGTGGCGGGTCGCAAAAGAGCTGGAAGAAGACCAACCTGCGCTTTGTCGGTGGCCAGCAATGACGCCGCCACGATTCCCTCTGGGGCAGGGCCTGGGCAACGGCCAACCGGACTTGTGGTGCACCTATGCGGCCATACGCAGCCTGGCCTGGGTTGGGCGCCTTGAGCAGGTTGATGTACCGGTATTACAGGCCTACATCCTGTCTCGGCGCAACCGCGATGGCGGCTTTGCCTGGAGCAAGGGGATGCCCTCCGACGCCTGGGCCACGTTTTATTGCACCGAAACCCTGCACGACCTGGGCGTTGGCGTTGAACAGTGCGACGAAACAGCGGCCTGGATCGCTACGCTGTTCGATGGCGACGCCTATGCCATGTGCCCGGGCCAGACGGCGGACGTGTGGGCCAGCCACTATGCGCTGTGCACCTTGATCGAAGTGTGCCATGGCCAGGTGCGGGACACCGAGCCCCTGTATGCCTGGCTCGAGGGGTTGCAGTGTGCCAATGGTGGCCTGAGCTGGTCGGCGGATTTCGCCCGACGCAACCTGGCCGACACCCGTGCCTGCTTCTACGGCGTGATGGCTGCGCGAGCGCTGGCGCGCCAGGGCTTGCCGGCGCCGCAATGGCACCTGCCACGCCTGATCGGCTGGCTGCAGGCACAGCAGATGGATTGCGGTGGCTTCCGCTTCAGCGAAGCGGCGGCTGTGCCGTGCCTGTGGGCGACCTATCGCGCCACCGCCAGCCTTGCGGCATTGCAGGCGCAACCGCTGGGCCGTAAGCGCTGCGCTGAATGGATCGATGCCTTGCGCGGCCCGACCGGTGCCTTCGTGCGCTGGGCGGGTTATGACGGTGAGGATGTCTGGGCGGCGTTCTGCGCACTGGGTTCGCTAAAAGCACTGGGAGAGCCGGTGGCGCACCTGGCCGATGGCGTGGCAGCGTTCATCGCCACGTTGTCGATGCCCCAGGGCGGCTATTCGTATCGCCGGGCCGATACCGCCGCCGACGTGCTGACCACCGCGGCTGCCGTGCTGGGCGATAGCCTGGCGCAGCAGCCGCGCGATGCGGCCCTGCGCTGGATCGAAGGCTGCCAGATGCCCAACGAGCCTGGGATCATGTACATGCCAGGCCGTGGTGCCGAGGTGCGTTGTACCAATTGGGGCCTTGCAGCAGGTGCCTTCGCTGGCCAGCCAGGGCCCCGCCAGGCGATCGGCCGCTGGCTGGCCTCGCTGCAGAACCCTGACGGCGGCTTCGGTTTCTGGGAGGGGCGCGGCTCGGACATGGTGTCCACCGCATCGGCCGTGTCGATCTTGCGGCAATTGGGCGATGACAGCGGCGTAGACCTCGCGGCCATCGAACGCTATGTCGTCAGCTGCCGGCAGGCCCATGGCTACGCATCGTTCCCCCGTGGCGAAGTGTCACTGCGCGCCGGTTTGCAGGCACTGGCCTGCCTGGCCCATATCGGCAACGACGTCACTGAGGCTGCCGCCCGGTTACTGGCTGCGCACAAAGTGCGCCAGGGCGGCTTCGCCAACCAGGGGCAGCGCATTCCTGACCTGCTCAGCACCTACCAGGCCGTGGCACTGGCTGCCGACCTGGGCCTGCCGGTGGACCTTGCCCACCTGCGCTTTTTCCTCGACAAGGTGCGCGGCGCTGCCGGCCATGCCTGGTCGCCTTTGTTCCTGCAAGGGGTCGATGCGCTGTCCACCTGCCTGGGCCGCCTGCTTGACGCCTTCGCCCAAGGCCAGCGCCAGCAACTGCCCAGCTTGCAGCTGTCGTAAGGAGCCGCCATGCCCACCCTCACTGTTTGCTGTGCACCGCTGCAAGCGCTGGAGCGCAAGCGCCTGGCGCTGGCCTTTACCCGCCAGCTCAAGCAACTGGGCGCCGACACCGCCCATTGCATGGTGTTCTTCAACCCGTTACCTGAGGCCAGTGTGTTCAGCGCCGGCATGCCGATGCCCGTTGCCGACCGCGACGGTGCACCGGCGCAGTTCCATGTGCGCATCACCCTGTCACAGGCCCGCGACCGGCAGGCTCACCAGGCGCTGGCTGAAGGCCTGCACGGCTGCCTGCGCACGCATTACCCGAATGCCTTCATCTACCTGCACTTCGACCCGATCCTGCCCGAGCACGTGTTCTTCAGTGCCGGAGCGGAATTGACCAACGCTGCCCATCAACAAGGAAAGACCGGCTCGTGAACGACCTCAGCATTGAACAGCGTATCCGCCACACCCTCGGCCAGCTGCTTGGCGAGCACGTCGACGCCATCGATAAACGCGACAGTTTTCGTGACTTTCTCGGCGAACGCTTCGACAGCCTCATGGCTGTGGAAGTGATCACCGCCATCGAGGGCTGCTTCGACATCGAAGTGGACTACCTCAGCGATGATGTGCGCTTCTGGTTCGAAACCCTGGAAAAGATGGAGCAATTCGTCCGGCAAAAACTGGAAGACCAACTGACCCTGCAGGCCACCGAGTGAGCGCCGAGCATCTGTTTACCACCTCCGGCTCAACCGGTGCGCCCCGGCAATGGCTGCGCAGCCAGGTGCAGATGGAGCGCGAGGCAACGCTGATTCTCGGCCGTTGGGCGCCCGATGCACGGGAGATATTCTCGTTTGCGCCAGTCAGCCACAGCTACGGCATGATCCTTGGCCAGGTCGGTGCGCGGGTTTTGAACGCGCAGCTGCACCCTTGTTCGCTGGAGCAGCAGCGCCTGCCAGCGCTCGATGGCGACGGGCCGTGCGTGATTCTCGCCATTGCCAGTACCTGGCGCGTGCTGCCGGCGCTGCTGGCCCGGCTGAGCGCCCAGCGTGCGGTACTGGTGGTGCACAGCGCCTCGTTGCTGCCGCCGGGGGCTCTGGCCACGGTGCAGCGCCATGCCGGGCCACAGGTGCGTTTCGTCGAACTGCTCGGTTCCACCGAAACCGGCGCCATGGCTTACCGCGAGCTGGATGCGCACAGTGATGCAGAGCAGCCCTGGACGCTGCTGAGCGATGTGACACTGCTCAGCCCCCCGGGCCAGCCCTGTGCGCTGAACGTGGCCAGCCCGCGCATCGCCCGCCAGCCGTGCCAGGCGCACGCCGCAGCCACGCATTGCTGCGATGACCAGGTACTGGCGCTGGACGCACAGCGCTTCCAGTGGCTGGGCAGGGCCAGCAGCCTGATCAAGGTCAATGGGCTGCGCGTCGACCTGGCCCGTCTGGCCAGTGACCTTGCTCAGCGCCTGGATTGCCCGGCGCTGGCCTGCGTTGCTGTGGCCGATGCGCTGCGCGGCGAAGCGTTCGAGGTGTTGTACAGCTGCGACACCCTCACCGAGCACGTGGTACTGGAGGCATTGCGCCAACTATCGCCGGGCCATCCATGGCCGGTTGCAGTACGCCGTGTCACCGAGCTGCCTTTATCCGCCACCGGCAAGCCTCTGCCGTGGGCGGCTTCCACTTCTGTCAAGGAATACACCCATGAACCACGTTGACACTCAAGATGCCATCGCCCATTACCTCAGCAACTGCGGCGCTAACGCCACCCACGGCCGTGTGCAGCCCGAATACCTCGGTCTGAGCCTGCGCAAACGCCATGAACTGCTGCAGCGCAGCCCCGCCCTGGCAGCGGACTGGGCAGCGCAGTACGCACAATGGTCCGTGCATGCCGACAGCCACTACCGTTGCCTGACCAGCACCCGTGAGGTCGAGGCACCGTGGTACCGCCTGGGCGTGAAGGACACTGTCGACGTGCAAGGTTTGCCGACCCGTCTGGGCCTGCGCAGCTACCGCCACTACCCGCAGCGCAGCGCCGAGGCGCTGGCCTTCCTTGACCCGCGCATCGCGCTGACCTGCAAGGTCGCCACTACCGAGCTGAACATTGCCTTTGGCGCCGGCTGTCGTAACCCACATTTCCCGACCATCGATCCGTCTGGCTCCAGCACAGGTTCGGCGGTGTCGGTGGCAGCGGGGCTGTGCGATATCTCGTTGGGCACCGATGTGCTCGGCTCGGTGCGCTGGCCTGCCTCGCACTGCGGCATGGTCGGTCTGCGCATGACCCAGAAGGCCGAGAGCCTGGCCGGGGTGTTTCCGTTATCACCGCGCATGGACGCACTGGGCTGGGTCGCCCGCAGCGCCGATGACCTCGACCTACTGTTCCCGTTGCTGGGCCTGGAGCCACTGCTCGGCCAGCAACAGCCACTCAAAGAGCACTATCGGGTCGCCATGCTGGAGCACGCGCTGGACCCGGCGCTGACCAGTGCGGCCATGCTCGACATGCTGGGCCAGGCACGCAGCGCACTGGCAGGCCTGGGCATGGCGCCCGCTGAGGTTGCCATGCCGGACCTGTGGGCCTGCCGTGGCGACGCCTGGCAGCTGTGCGCACGGGATGCGTGGCTGGCCTCGGCTGCCTGGGCCCGGCGCTTCGACTGCGAGCTGCATTGGTCGACACTCAGCGCCCTGAAAGTGGGTGAGGGCGTCAGCGACGCTGACTACCGGCGCATCCACCAGCGCATGGACAAGATCCGTTCGGGTATCGACGCCTGGTTCGACAACGCCCAAGTGGATTTCGTGGTATTCCCCATGGACCCCAACCGGCCATTCGACCGGCGCAACCCGCAGCCAGGGGACTCGACCATCCCTTCGCCCGCAGACGAAGGTTATGAGCAGAAGATCAGCTTCACCCCGCTGGCCAGTTTCAGCGGCCTGCCGGCCATTACCGTTCCGATTTGCCTGAGTGCCGACGGCAAGGCGCCACTGGCCGTGCAGATCATGGGCCGGCGTGACAGCGAGCGGCAGTTGCTGGATATCGCCAAGCGCCTGCAGGCCCTGACCGGTCTGCTTCCAACCCGTCGTCTTCAGGTGTAAGGAGCACAGCATGTGCGCAATCACAGGCTGGGTGGACTACACCCGCAACCTGACCCAAGCTGGCGAGGTTATCGGCGCCATGACCGATACGCTGGCACTGCGCGGGCCGGATGCCAGTGGCAGCTGGCAGCATCGTAATGCCCTGCTGGGCCACCGGCGGCTGGCGATCATCGACCTCAGCGGTGGCGTACAGCCGATGACCTACCGCTGCGCCAGTGGCGAGGAAGTCGCGCTGATCTACACCGGCGAGGTCTACAACCACGACGCTCTGCGTGAGCGCCTGCGCATGGCGGGCCACCAGTTCCATACCCGCAGCGACACCGAAGTGGTGCTGCACGCTTACCTGGAATGGGGCGAACAGTGCTGTGAGCACCTGAGCGGCATGTTCGCCTTCGCCGTGTTCGACGGGCGCGACGGCCACTTCCTGCTGGTGCGTGACCGGCTGGGGGTCAAGCCGCTGTACTACGCCCACCACCAGCAGGGGCTGCTGTTCGGTTCGGAAATCAAGGCAATCCTGGCGCACCCGGAGTTCGCCAGTGCGCTGGATGTGGTCGGGCTGGTGGACGCGCTGAGCCTTTCTCGCGGCACGGCGCGCACGGCCTTGCGTGGGGTCAGCGAACTGCCGCCGGGGCATCGCTTGTCCTGGCGCCCAAACGGGCGCCCCAAACTCAGCCGCTACTGGCAGTTGCAGCGGCGCGAGCACCAGGATGACCTGCCCGACACCGTGGCGCGCACCCGAGCGCTACTCGGCAAAGCGCTGGGCGAGCAGTTGCACGCCGATGTGCCGGTCTGTTCGCTGCTCTCCGGCGGGCTGGACTCGACCATCCTCACGGCCATGGCACAACAGCGCCTGACGGCGGAGCAGGGGGGCAGGGTCAATTCGTTCTCGGTGGATTTCGTCGGCCAGGCCGAGCAGTTCCAGAGCGACACCTTCCGCCCGGAACGCGATCAGCCCTACGCGCTGGCAGCTGCCGAACACATTGGCAGCCACCACCAGACCATCCTTATCGACAACGGCGAACTGGTGGCCGACCCTGCGCGCAGCGCGGTGTACCGGGCCAACGATTCGGCGGCCACCTTCGGCGATGTGGACACCTCGTTGTACTTGCTGTTCAAGGCCATCGGCCGCCATTCAACAGTGGCCATTTCCGGCGAGGCAGCAGATGAAGTGTTTGGCGGCTACGCCTGGTTCCGCGACCCGCAGGCGCTGGCGGCGCCGCGTTTCCCGTGGCTTTCACGCATGCAGTTGCTGCAGCCCGAGCTGATCAACCCGGACTTTAACAGGCTGTGCGACTTTGCCAGTTACCAGGACGGTTGCTATCACCAGGCGCTGGACAGCGTCGAGCACTTGCCGGGCGACAGCCCGCAAGAGCGGCGCATGCGTGAAATCTGCCACATGCACCTGCAGCGCTGGCTGCCGATTCTGCTCGACCGCAAGGACCGCCTGAGCATGGCCGCCAGCCTGGAAGTGCGCGTGCCGTTCACCGACCATGAGCTGGTCGAGTACGTGTACAACGTGCCGTGGTCGATCAAGGGCAAGGATGGTGTGGAGAAGTGGCTGCTCAAGCAGGCCTGCGCCGATATCCTGCCAGCGGCCGTACTGCAGCGACGCAAGAGCCCTTATCCGACTTCGGCGAACCTTGCCTATGAACGGTTCCTGCGTGAGCGGGCCCGGCACCTGCTGGCGCAGGCGGGCAGCCCGGTGTTCCAGGTGATCGACCGTGTTCGGCTGGGCGCTGAGCTGCGCCAGCCCGAGGGGTATTTCAATTCACAGTTGCGCCGTAACAACCTGGAGACCGCTCTGGCACTGGATGCCTGGCTGCGCGAATACCGCCTAGCGGTGTAGTTCGTGCTTGTCGCTGCCATCCAGAATCAACGGTTGCTGGATGGTATCGACAAACCGCCGTGGCGCCCCCAGGTCGAGCATGGATATGAAACTGCCCAGGGCTGGGGAGGCGTTCTGTATGTTCCAGTTCATGTACAGCCCCATGGTCGGCGTGGGCTGGTCCTTGATAGGCCGCAGAGGGCGAAACTGCACGCGCTCGCGCAGCGTCGAGTAGGCAATCGATTCAGGCACCAGGGCAACGCCGAAACCGCAGGCCACCAGCCCGATCAGGGTATGGATCTGCGCCGCTTCCTGCACCACCTTGGGGTAGAAGCCTGCCGATTCGCACAGCGCAATCAACTGGCTGTGGTAACCGCTGCCAAGCGCTTGCGGGGTGAAGACGAAGTCCTCTTCGGCAAAATCCCGCAGGTCGACCACAGGTTGATGCACCTTGGCGTGGCTGGCGGGCAGCGCCATGACGATCTGCTCGTTGAGCAGCAATCTCGATTCGATGGTGTCTGGGGGCATCGGCAGCTTGCGCATGAAACCGATGTCCGCTTCACCGGCCATCAATGCCTTGGCCTGGGAGGCCGAAGGCATTTCGCGGATGGTCAGCCGCACGTTTGGGTAGATTTCGCGGAATTTCTTCAGGGTATTGAGCAGCGACTCGTAGTAAGCGATGGAAATGGCGGTGATGGTCAGCTTGCCGCAGATGCCCTCGGACACATTGCGGGCGTATTCGATGCCTTGTTCCAGCTCCTTGAGGGTACGGTAGGCGGTTTCCAGGAAGGCCATGCCTGCGGCAGTGAGCTTGACCCCGCGCTTGTTGCGCAGGAACAGGCTGAAGCCCAGCTTCTCTTCGAGTCGGTTGATCGCCTGGCTCAGGGGCGGCTGTGCCATGTGCAGGCGGATGGCTGCCTTGTGAAAGTGCAGCTCCTCGGCCACGGCAATGAACTGCCTGAGCAAACGTGTCTCGATCATTCTACGTTCCTTCATCGAGTCGAACGGGGGCCGGGAAAGCGTTCTCCGGCGGCCGACCCTGCAAGGCGGCCATGATAGTGCGTGGCATCGCGGCGACAAAGCCTCTGCTGTAAACGGCTCATCCGGGCTTGACATTGCCGGTCGGGGTGCATCGGAAGGTGGCGGGTCTCAGGTGATATCCAGCAGATATCAAAGTTGCATGCTTTTAATATTAAGTCATTGATTTTTTTATTGTTATCGTAAAAAAGGAGAATCGGAAGGGCTCTACAATGCCAAGCACAGACCCATTCAAAGATAAAGTCGCCATCGTCACCGGTGCCGCCCAGGGCCTGGGCCTGGATTACGCCATGGCGCTGGCCGCGCGGGGAGCGCGGGTAGTCATCAGCGACCTGGGCACTGACCGCTCGGGCGAAGGTCAGAACCCGGCGGCGGTCAGCGTCGCACTCGAAACCCTGCGGGGCCAGGGTTTCGATGTGGTCGCTCATGTCGGCCACCTGGAAAACGAAGAAGAATGCCGCGAACTGGTGGAACTGGCCATCGCGCATTTCGGCGCGCTGGATATTCTCATCCACAACGCCGGTTGGGTCGATTACCAAGGCATCGAGACACAGGAACAGGCGTTTCTCGATCGCGCACTGGGCATCAGCGTGCACGCCCCGGTGTGGCTCGCCAAGCATGCCTGGAAGCACCTCAAGCAAGCCGAGGCACCACGCATAGTCCTCACCACCTCGGACCGCGCCATGTATCAACGCTATGCCCAGCCAGGCCTGGTCGCCTACTCGGCGGGCAAGATGGCCCAGGTGGGCATCATGAACGCCTTGAGCATGGAAGGGCTGGAACACGGCATCCTGGTCAATGCGGTCTCGCCGGTGGCCAAAACCCGGATGTGGGGCGTGACCCAGCCGCCGGAAGAGCTCAAGCCGCAATGGGTGACACCAGGTGTTCTGTACCTGGCCAGCCCGCTTTGCCGGGATACCGGGTACATCCTGCGTGCCAGCAATGGCCAGTTCACCGCCACGCGTTTCAGCGAGAACAGCGGGGTGAGCTACCCGCGTGACCTGGCGCGGGTAGAGGCTTCCAGCCTGGGCGAAGTGGCCGAACGCTGGAGCCTCATCAAGGAATGTCACTACGTGCCGACCAAGGTCGCCAACACCCGTGCCGACCTGGGTGAAAGCCCTGTGTGGGATGCGCGCACGGGCGCGTTGTATTTCGTCGATATCACCGGCGGGCGGATTCACCGGCTGCTACCGGATGGCGAGGTCGAGAACCTCTATGAATCCGCTGCACGTATCGGTGCCTTGGCACTGACCGACCAGGGCAACCTGATCTTCACCGAAGATGCCAGCGTTGCCATTCTGGATATGTCGTCTTGCAAGGTGCGCCAGTACTCGGCGCCGGTGCATCACCGCCCGAGTTACCGCTTCAACGACGGTACCTGCGACCCGCAGGGGCGCTTCGTCACCGGGCTGATGGATGAGGGGCCAAGTGGCAAGACCGGTGCGCTGCTGCGTTTCGACGGCGAACTGCACGATGTGGTGATCCATGACGGCATGGCGCTGCCCAATGGCATTGCTTGGTCGGCCGATGGCCAGACCGTGTTCTTCGTCGACTCCGCTGCACGCTCGATCTACCGCGCCGAGTATCTGCCCGAAGGGCGCCTGGAGCAGGTCAGCCTGTTCGCCGAGACGCCTGCCGAACTGGGGCGCCCTGACGGTATCGCGCTGGATCGTGAAGGCGGGTTATGGGTGTGTCAGTTCAATGGCAGCTGCCTGCTGCGCTATGACCGCGACGGCCATTTGACCGAACAGGTGGTGATGCCGGTGCCGCGCCCTACCAGTTGCTGTTTCGGTGGCGATGGTATGAGTACGCTGTACATCACCACCGCACGGGTCGGCATGTCGCCGACTGAACTGCGCCACTACCCGGACGCTGGCGACCTGTATGCGATTCGCCCGGAAGTGGGCGGCATTCCCCGCTATGCGTTCAAGGAATGAGCACTTGCCCCTGGCTGGCCGGTAATACGGCCAGCTCGCCAAAACGCTGAGCCGAGTCGATATAGCGCAACGCCGATTTGGCATCCTTCCAGCCCACGTAACTCATCAGCGACTTCAACTCCCAGCCGTTGGCCGTGGCCCAGGTGGCAAAACCGCGGCGCAGGGAGTGGCCGGTGTACAGCGCCGCCGGCACGCCGGCCCGTTCGAGCATGCGCCGCAACAGGCCGACCAGGCTGTTGCTGTTGAGCGCTGTGTCGCTCAGGTTGCCCCAGCGGTCGAGCTTGCGAAACACCGGGCCGTGGGCAATGCCCGCCACTTCGAGCCACTGCAGGTAGGCTGCGACCGGGCACAGCGCCTTGAGTGCCGGGGTGCGGTGCTGTACGCCGAGCGCTTCACGGTCACCTTTGCTGCGCGGCAGGAACAGGCTGATACCCACGCCGGCTTCGGCCTTGATGTGCTCCACGCGCAGGCGCGCCAGTTCGTCACCGCGAAACCCACGCCAGAAGCCCAGCAGCAACAGTGCAGTGTCACGCCGGGCGCGGCGCAGTGCTGGCAGGTCATGCTGCTCGTGGGCCAGCCTGGCCTCTTCTTCAAAATGCTCGACAGCCGTCTGCAAGTGCTGCAACAGCAGCGGTGCGGCCTGTTTCGGCGGCGTCGGGTGCAAGGTGCGGATACCGCGCAGTACCTGGCGTACCAGCGGTGCCTTGGTCGGGTCGGGAAAACCTTGGCTGATGTGCCATTGGCTGAGGGCCGCAAGGCGCTGGCGCAGGGTGCTGACCGCATGCTGCCCGGCGTGATCGGCCAGGTAGCGGGCAATGCTGTCGGCAGTGGCCGGGAGAAACCCGCCCCAGTGGGCTTCGAAATGCTCGATGGCAGCCTGATAACTGCGCCGGGTGTTGTCACGGGTGGCGGCGCGGACGTAGCGCTCGATGTCGGTCATGTGAGGGGGTGTCAGCGTGTGTTGCCGACACAATAAACCCTAATGACTGATCTGTCCTCTGACTCAGCGCGGTATCGCGGCATCCATCATCTGGCGCAGCGGCGCGTACTGGGCCTGGCTCACCGGCACCAGCCCACTGGCACCCTGGGCGGTAACGAAGGCCGCCAGGGCTTCGGGGTCATCCAGCATCGCCTTGCGGATTCGGCTTTTCAGGGCCGGGCACAGGCGGGCCCTGAACACGTATGGGTCGTAGTAGATCGGCTGCGACCGCCACTGCACCGTGAGCCTGTCTGGTGCCAACCCATGCCGGGCCAGATAGGCATCGGCCCGCTCGCTTGCAACGAACGCGGCATCGACACGGCCCTGCAGCAACGCGTCCAGCGCTTTGTCATGAGTACCGGCATACACCAGCGAGCCAAAGAACTGTTGCAATGGCGCCCCCACCTGGCCTGCAAATTCGACGCTGGGCACCAGGCTGCCTGAGGTGCTGGCCGGGTCGCTGAGGGCCACGCGCTTGCCCCGCAAAGGCTCGATCCCCTCAAGGCTGCCGGCGCGGGTCAGCAGCAGTGCCTGGTAATGGCTGCCTGCAGCGGTGTAAGGCCCGCCACTCAAGGTGAAGGTGGCAAAGGGTTCTATACGTGGGTCGCGGCGTTGGGCAAGCAAATAGGACGCAGGACCGAGGCGGGCGATGTCGGCACCGCCGGAAACGATGGCATCGACCACGCTTTCGTAGGACGCGGCGATCACCAGTTCCACCGGCACCCCCGCTGCGTGGCTCAGTCGTTGCAGCAACACTTGATGCTCGCGCATCATGTCTTCGCTGCTTTTGATCGGAATGACGGCCAGGCGCAAGCTGTGGGGCGTACAGTCGGCCAGCACGCTGGTTGCCAGCAACTGGGCAAACAACAGGCCGGCGAGGGCCGTCAGAGCACGCATGGCTTTTCCTCCCTGTTGTTGAAGGGTGGGTAGTCGCGCAGTTGGGCCGGCGACAACGGTCGGCTGAAGTGGTAGCCCTGGGCGATATCGCAGCCGGCGAGTTTCAGGCACACCACCTGTTCGCGGGTTTCTACGCCTTCTGCGACAACCTCCAGGCCCAAGCGCTTGGCCAGAATGATGGTTGATGAGACGAACGGGCTGTCGTCGTAGCTGTTGGACAACGGTGCGATCAGCGAGCGGTCTATCTTGAGCTTGCTCAGTGGCAGTGATTGCAGGTGAGCGAAGCCGGCGTAGCCGCGGCCAAAATCGTCAAGGCTGATGCCCAGACCTGCTGCGCGCAAACGGTGCAGGTGACCGACAGCAGTTCCTTCAGGGTCGAGAATGGTGGTCTCGGTTATCTCCAGCTCCAATTGTTGCGGGGCGATGCCGTAGAGCTTCAGCTTGGCCAGCAGGCGGGTACTGAAATCGGCTTGGCGCAACTGCAATGCCGACACATTCACCGCAAGGCGGTTATCGCGACCGTGAGCATCCCAGCGCGCCAGTTCTTCGCAGGCCAGGCGCAATACTTCCCAGCCCAGTTCGATGATGAAGCCACTGCGCTCGGCCAGGTCTATGAAACGGTCCGGGTAGAGCAGGCCGAATTCCGGGTGCTCCCAGCGTACCAAGGCTTCGTACCCCAGCACGCGCTGGGTATCCAGGCGAATCTGCGGCTGGTAGTGCAGCACGAACTGGCGCTCGGTCAAGGCGCAGCCAAAAGCCTGTTCCAGGGCAAAGGCCTGGATGTCGGAGAGGTTCAACGATGGGTCGAAGAAGCGGTACTGGGCGCGCCCGGCCTGCTTGGCCGAATACATGGCCGCATCGGCACAGCGGATCAGGCTGTCGATGTCCTGACCGTCGCGCGGGCAGATGCTGACGCCCACGCTGGGGCTGGTATTGACTTCCTGGCCATCGAGGGCGTAGGTAGCCGACAGTTTCAGCACCAGTTCGCGTACCCAAACATTGATCTGCTCCTCGCTGCGCTCACCGGCCAGCAGCACCACGAATTCGTCTCCCCCGAAGCGCGAGGCCTCATCACCAGGCTCAAGCAGGCGCTGGATGCGCCCGGCCACGGCCTGCAGCAGCAAGTCGCCGATCTTGTGGCCGAGCGAATCGTTGATCGACTTGAAACGGTCCATGTCGATGAACAGGATCGCCATCAGCCGGCGCTTGCCACGTTGGTGGGTCAGTGCAAGGCCTGCTATTTCGACGAACTGGCGGCGGTTATGCAACCCGCTGAGATGGTCGGTGGCGGCTGCATGGCTGCTACGCCGGTGTTCGTCTTCCAGGCGCCCGATCAGTTGCTGGTTGACCTGTTGTGCGTGCTCAAGGGCACTGAAGGCTTCCTGGCGCTTGCGCAGCAGGCGCAAGGTCCAGGCCAGGCTGGCAAGGATCATCAGGGTCATGCTCAGGTTCAGCCAGAACTGGCGCGAATACGCCAGGGCAGAGGCCGCGAGGATTTCGTCGATGCGCTGGCTGACGATGATGCTGAAACCGCGCTCGTCGATACGGCGGTAAAGGCTCTGATACGAGTGGCCTGCGGCAAATTGCACCAGCCGGCCCGTCTCGCTGCCCGGTGCTGGCAGGCCGGGTTCGAAATCGTCGCCGGCCACGACCACACCGCTGGTATCGATACGCAAGCGTTCCTGGCCATCGTCCTGCTGCAGGCGCATCAGCCCGGTATCGCCCAGGTCGATGTGCTGGAACAGCACGGCGAGATAGCCAATGTCGAGCTGCACTACCAGAATGTTGTCGATTTCTCGGCCTGGTACATTGGGCAGCGGCAAGAGGAAGGGCAGGCGCCAGCTCGGCATGGCGGGCGGGGTGAAGCCCGGTTCGACGCGTGGCAGGAAGGGTTTGAAGCCGTAATGCGCGACGTGCAGCTTCAGCTGCTGCAACCACTCTTCCGGCAGGTGGGGAGCTTCATCGGTATGGCTCGCCGACAACAATTGACCGTGCCTGTCATACAGGCTCATCCGTTTGAATACCGGGTCTTCGGCCAGCACCCGGGCCAGGCTCAGGCTGCCTTGGCGCATCATTTTCATGTCGTCCTGGGTGACACGGCCTACGGCCTGGGCACGATCGACCAGTTGGCGCAGGCTTTCAGCGACAATGTTGGCGAGGTTCTGGTGCTCGGCCGCCTTGGCCGTCAGCGCATCCTGGCGTGCGGCGGTCTTCTGGCTGAAGTGCAACCCCCAGAGAAAGGTCAGGGTGGCTGCGCAGAGCATCAGGATCAAAAGGCGCAGAAGGCCTGCTGACGAGAGAAAACGGCGTATCACGACTGGTATTCCCGACCCTGGGTGAAGCCCGAAAATACGACAGTAAAATGACAGGCTAATGACTGGTGGCTATTGGCCTCTATGATTTTCCCTGTTGCGCGTTGGCGTTTGCAGCCAAGCCATCCGGCCTGACTGTGCGAGCCAGAATGGCTCCAGCCCAGGCGTTTTGCCTCGTGACAATGCCCTTGAAGGTGCGGTATACCTGCTCACCACCAAGGGGAGCCCGGCAACGGGCTGAGAAACCGCTGGCATTGCAGCGCGGTGACCCTTAGAACCTGATCCGGATCATGCCGGCGAAGGGATGGGACTGCCGACCTGCCTTTTTGCCGGCCTCACTGCGAGGCCGCTCCATGCCCCACCGTAACGGCCTCGCTGTCACCCTATGGAGTGCAGCATCATGACCGAACGTTTTTCCCAAACTTTGCGCCGCCAGAACGAGGCGACCTGGTCGGCTGCAGTCGGCCACCGCTTCGTCACTGAACTGTGCAACGGCAGTGTGGCGGACCCGGTCATGGTCCGCTACCTGGTACAGGACCACCGTTTTCTCGACAGCTTCCTGACCTTGCTCGGCGCCGCCATCGCCACTGCCGATACCTTCGAGGCACGCCTGCGTTTCGGCCGTTTTGCCGGGATGATCAGTAGCGATGAAAACACCTATTTCCTGCGTGCCTTCCAGGCGCTGGATGTAAGCCCGCAGCAGCGCGCCGAACCCAAGGACACCGTGCCGACCGCAGGCTTCAAGGCCATCCTGCGCGAAGCCGCAGCGACCCGTTCCTATGCGGCGGCGCTGGCAGTGCTCAACGTTGCCGAAGGCCTGTATCTGGATTGGGCGCTGAAGGCACCAAAACCAATGCCGGACAACTTCGTCCACGCCGAGTGGATCACCCTGCATGACAACGCGGCATTCCAGGACTTCGTCGCCTTCCTCCAGGCCGAACTGGACCGCGTCGGCCCGCAGGAGCCGGCACTGGCCAGTGACTTCTACCAGCGCACCGTGGCGCTTGAGCTGGCCTTCTTCGACGCCATCTACGATCAGGAGGCCTGAGCATGGATATCTTCGAGCGCCTGAAGGCCGCCACTGCGCCCCAGTGGTCGAGCTATGTAGACCACGCCTTCGTTCGGCAGATGGGTGAGGGCACTTTGAGCGAAGACGCGTTCCGGACTTACCTGGTGCAGGACTACCTGTTCCTCATCCAGTTCGCCCGTGCCTGGGCGCTTGCCGCTTATAAAAGCAGGCTGCCGGCCGACATCCGCGCGGCTCAGGCTGGCCTGGCTGCCATCCTCGACGAAACCGAACTGCACCTGCGCCTGTGCGCCCGCTGGGGGTTGTCGCAGGCCGATATCGAGGCCGCGCCGGAGCACCAGGCCACGGTCGCCTACACCCGTTACGTGCTTGATTGCGGCGCCGCCGGTGACCTGCTCGAACTGCATGTGGCGTTGGCGCCCTGCGTGATCGGCTACGCCGAAATCGGCCGCACGCTGGCTGCGCACATCGGTGACCTGAGTGATCACCCTTACCGTGAGTGGATTGGCGAATACGCCGGCGAGGGTTACCAGAGCGTGGCATCCGCAGCACGCAAGCACCTTGATGAACTGGCAGCGCGCAGCATGACCGAGCAACGGTTCGTGGAACTGGCGGCAATTTTTGGCCAGGCTTCGCGGCTGGAGGCCGACTTCTGGCAGATGGGGCTGGATGGGGCTGCCTGAGCCAATTCAGGTTTTGTGCCGGTTCAATCGGGGCCGGCACAATGTGACCGGCAGGTCGTTCAGAGGATGTGCCAGGACGGTCCTGGAATAGGGGCTACTGTTTCGGTCACAGGATAATCACGGGGCCTTCAGCGCGGCCGCCCCGGTTATTGCGCAGGCATCGCTAGCAATTACAACAACAAAAGCCTGCAGCAAAACTGAAAAGGGCCCATCGATGGCAACGCAAGAGAACGTTGAAACACCGCCGCTCGGCGTCACCGACCCGTCCAAGACTGCTGAGGCCAGGCAGGACCGCCACCTTGAAGGCAAGCTCGACTGGGCGGTGTTCGGCGTCACCAGCCTGCTGGCGATCGCCTTCATCACCTGGGGTGTTGTCAACCAAGCCAGCCTCGCCGCGAGCGCTACCTCTGCGCAATCCTGGGTCATCGTCAACTTCGGCTGGTTTTTCGTCCTGACCTCTACCGTGTTCGTCATCTTCGTGCTGTGGCTGGCTGCCAGCCGCTACGGCAGAATCCCGCTGGGGCGCGACGGCGAAGCACCGGAATTTCGCACGGTCTCCTGGGTTGCCATGATGTTCAGCGCGGGCATGGGCATCGGCCTGATGTTCTTCGGCGTCGCCGAACCGCTGTCACACTACGTTTCACCACCGCCCGGCACTGCCGCTGGCCAATCCGATGAGGCACTGCAGGTGGCGATGGCGACCACGCTGTTCCACTGGTCGCTGCACCCTTGGGCGATGTACGCCATCGTCGGCCTGGCAATCGCTTATGGCACGTTCCGCCGTGGCCGCTCGCAGTTGATTTCCACCGCGTTCCGGCCCTTGATCGGCAAGCATGCCAACGGCCCTGTCGGGCGGGTGATCGACATGATGGCCATCTTCGCCACCCTGTTCGGTTCAGCGGCTTCGCTGGGGCTCGGCGCCCTGCAGATTGCGGGTGGGCTGGAATACAACGGCTGGATCGATCACCCGGGCAAGCTGTTCTACATCGCCATCATCACCTTGCTGACCATTGCCTTCGTCGCTTCGGCCGTGTCCGGCATCGGCAAAGGTATTCAGTGGCTGTCCAATACCAACATGGTGCTGGCCTTGGCACTGGCGCTGTTCGTCTTCCTGGTAGGGCCGACGCTGTTGATGCTCAACCTGTTGCCAACATCGATCGGGGTCTACATCAAGTTACTGCCCGAGATGATGGCGCGTACCAGCGCCAGTGGCGGTGATGCGATGGACAGCTGGCTGGCCGGCTGGACCGTGTTCTACTGGGCATGGTGGATTTCCTGGACGCCCTTTGTCGGCATGTTCATCGCTCGCATCAGCCGCGGGCGCAGCATCCGCCAGTTCGTCAGCGGTGTGTTGCTGGTGCCAGGCCTGGTCAGCCTGGTGTGGTTCAGCGTTTTCGGCGGCGCCGGCATCGATGCACTGCGCGAAGGCAGCTTCGCTCTCATCGACGGTGCAGTGAACAGCAACCATGCCCTGTATCAGTTGCTCGACAGCTACCCCTGGGCTTGGGCCACTTCGGTGCTGGTCATGATCCTGGTGGCAATTTTCTTCGTCTCTGGGGCAGATGCGGCATCGCTGGTGATGGGTACCTTGTCCGAACACGGCACCACGCAACCGTCCCGCGCGACAGTGATTTTCTGGGGGGCACTGACCGGCACCGTCGCGGCCATCATGCTCGCGCTGGGTGACCCCGGTAACCCCGGGGAGGCGCTTACAGGCCTGCAGAACCTGACCATCGTCGTGGCCTTGCCGTTTGTGGTGATCATGGTGCTGCTGTGCCTGGCGCTGTACCGTGACCTGCGCAAGGACCCTATGATGCTACGCCACCTGCGCGGCAGCGAGCTGATCGAAAAGGCGGTGCTGTACGGCGCCGTCAAGCACGGCGAGGAGTTCTACATCGTGGTGCAAGAGAAGAAATCCTCGCTCAAGCCGGCCTCCAGGAAGGCCCAGGTGACGGAGCCATGATTGACCGGGATCGGCTACGTACGTCAACCCGCGGTGAGGGACGCCAACACGCAGCTTGAGATCTGCGCGTCCTGCACGGCGACCCCGGTCAGGTCGGCCAGCGTGATCTGTTCGTCATGCTCACGGCCGGTGGCGCGGCCCTCAAGCAGGGCACCAAGCTCGGCCAGTTGCTGCTCCTTGATCAGGCCGGCCTTCAGCGCATGGGAGACTTCGCCGTACTGGCTGCACTGGTAGAGGGAGTCGACGATGATAAGGTCGGCCCGTGCAACCAGCGCGGGGTCGAGCTCCTGCTTGCCAGGCGCATCGGCGCCAACGGCGGTGATATGGGTGCCAGGTTGCAGCCATTCACGCTGCAACAGCGGCTCACGTGAAGGTGTTGCGCAGACGATCAGGTTGGCGGCGCGTGCAACCTCTTCGGCGTTACGCGTTACCCGCACCTCATAACCCAGGCCGTTGGCGAAGGCTTTGTAGGCAGCCAGTTCAGCATCACCGCGCCCCCACACCACCACGCTGCGGCAGGGGGTGACTGCACCCAGTTGCTCCAGCTGCATGCGCGCCTGGGTGCCGGTGCCCAGAATACCAATCGCTTTCACGGTGGCAGGGGCCAGCAGGCGGGCGGCGATGCGCCCGGCCAGCGCAGTGCGGATGCAGGTCAGCCAGCCCTCATCCTGCAACAAGGCAAGGGGTTGCCCGGTACTGGCCGAGGCCACCAGCATCAAGCCATCGTTGCTTGGCAGCCCCTTTGATGGATTGTCGTAAAAGCCGGTCGACAGCTTCACCGTGAACGTGTCGCTACCCTCGACATGCGCTGACTTGATACAGCAGTCACCGTTGGCCTGGGGGAAAGCGAATGCCTGTACCGGTGGCACCTGGACCTTGCCTTGGGAGAACGCGATGAAACCTTGCTCCAGGCATTGCACTGCCAGCTCCATATCGAGCCGGGCGGTGATCTGTTGCTTGCTGAACACTTTCATTGAACAGCCTCGAGGAATTTATCGAGCACGATGTTGCGACCGCAAATGACGACCGCGACGCGCTTGCCGCGGTATGCCTTGGCCATCTTCTGCATGCCGGCCACCGCCACACCGGCAGCACCCTCGATGATCCAGCGCTCATGGTTGGCGACATCGCGCATCGCCGCCTTTATCTCTTCTTCGCTGACCAGCACGGTGCGCGACAGCAGCGTCTGGCAAAGGGGGAAGGTGATGCAGCCTGGCTCGACCCCACCGGCTGTACCGTCGGAGATCGTGTCTTGCTCTTGCATGTCGATGATTTCCCCGGCTTCGAGCGAGCGCTGCAGGGTAGGGGCATTCGCCGGCCAGCAGCCAATGATTTCGATGCCCGGGTTGAGAGCCCGCAGTGCCGCGCCGATACCCGAAACCATGCCGCCGCCGCCGACCGCCACGAACACTGCGTCCAGGTCCGGTGCCTGTTCAAAGAGCTCCATCCCGATGGTGCCTTGGCCGGCGATCACTTCAAGGTCGTTGTAAGGCGATACAAAAGGCTTGCCTTGGAGGGCAGCCTGGCGCGCCGCTTCCAGTTCCACACCCAAAGGGTCCAGGTCGAGGCTTACCACTTCGGCGCCGAGCGCGCGAATTGCACCCAGCTTGTAGGCAGACGCCGAAGTGGTGGTGTAAACGGTGACTGGCACTCCCATCACCTTGCCAGCAAGCGCAAGCGCTTGCCCATGGTTGCCGGAGGAGGCCGTGATGACGCCCAGTTTGCGCTGCTCGGCTGGCAGCAGGCGAAGCTTGTTACTGGCACCGCGGAATTTGAACGAACCTGTGTGTTGCAGGTGCTCGCATTTCAGATACACGCTGCATTCGGTCATTGCCGAAAGCCCGACGCTGAAATTGAGCGGGGTGACATTCACCTCAGGGCGCAGTGCCTGGTGTGCATCAGCGATCGCTTGGTAGAGGGAAGACAGGTTCGTGGCATCGGCAGGCATCGTGGCAGTGTCCATTCGTGGATTTGCGTTCCACAATAGACTCAATATCCATAAACGACAAGCGCTGACCATTCATTCAGGCGGGGTGGTCCCTCAGTTCCTTGAGGTACTTGTAAACAGTCGCTCGGCCCATGCTCAGCACATTGGCGACATAGTCCGCCCCGCTGCGCCCCTCGAATGCCCCTTCGGTATGCAGCGCCTCCACCAACGCGCGCTTTTCTTTCATCTTCAGCGTTCGCAGCGACAAGTTGCGCTCCTTCAGCCAAGCGTGCAGGAAGGTATTGATGCGTTCCTGCCAGTCATCCTTGAACAGCGCATCGGGCTGCGGCACCAGGCGGCTTATCTGGAAAAACGCATCCAGCGCCTCGCGTGCCTGTTCCAGTACCGAGAAATTCAGGTTGATGCAAAGCAGGTGTTCGGCTTCACCGTTCTGGTTGTAAAGCACCGTGGTAATGGAGCGGATCTTTTGGCCGTTCCAGTTGAGCTTTTCGTAAGGGCCGAGCTTGGCGGCGTTGCGAAAATCGCCCAGCTCCAGGTCCAGTGCCGAGTCATCGCCAATCTTGCGTTTGGAAAAATTATTGGCGATGTGCACGACCGTCTGACTTTGTACCTCGTGGACGATCACTTCGGCGTGGGGGAAGAGCAGCAGCGCGATGCTGTCGGCGATTGCCTTGTAGTTTTCGATGTTCATCTTGAGCCGGGCGTGGGTACTTGATTTGGCAGATAGCCGTTTTGTCCATGGTGGACTCAAGCGCTATCCAACTTCAAGGCACCTTCAGGAATCACGTTTCAGCACCTTTCGTACTGCCAGTTCAGCGCCAGCCCACTTAAAACCCGCTTCGCACTCCCTCTCATGCGATAAGCCGTGATTATTACACCTTAGAAATACCTTGAATCAGCGTCTAAAAAAAGACAAAATTCATACGTAAATACATGGTACGTACCATGATACGAAATAGTAGGAGCAATCATGGCCCGGGGCGGCATAAACAAGGCGGTAGTGCAGCAGGCAAGGCAAGTGCTGATAGCCCGGGGCGAGTACCCCAGCATCGATGCTGTACGTATCGAGCTGGGCAATACGGGCTCCAAAACCACCATTCATCGTTACCTGAAAGAGCTGGAAGGCCAAAAGCCTGCGGCGCTTCAAGGCGCGCCGGCACTGAGCGATACACTGGCCAAGCTGGTCGCGCAGCTGGCAGAGCAGCTTCAGGAAGAGGCCGATGCGCGTATCGAACAAATTGAAGCGACCTTCAAAGAGCAACAGGAGCAGCTCCAGAGCCAGCTGCAACTGGCTCAGCAGGCGTTGGCCGCAGCGCATCAGCAACAGCAGATCCAGGCCGCAGCGCTGGCCGCCGAGTCGGAGCGGCTCAGTGCCACCCAGAGCACGCTGCAAGCCGAGCAATTGCGGGGCGCCAGCCTGAACCAGTCGCTGGGTGAACTGCAGCTGCGTTTGGCCGACAAGGACGAACAGGTGCGCTCGCTTGAAGAAAAACATCAGCATGCAAGGGATGCTCTGGAGCATTACCGAAGCGCCAGCCGCGAGCAGCGCGAGCAGGACCTGCGTCGCCATGAGGCACAGGTGCAACAGTTGCAGCTCGAACTGCGCCAGCTTCAACAAGGCATGATCGTCAAGCAGGATGAACTGACGCGCCTGCATCGGGACAACGAACGATTGCTTGGCGAGCACCGCCAGGCCAGCAGCGAGCGCAAGGCGCTGGACGAATTGCTGGAGCAGCGTGATACGCAGATCCAGGGCTTGCGCACGATCCTGGCGCAAGCGCAGGGGGCCAGTGACGAAATGCGCAGGCAATTGCAGGCGCAGGGCCAAAGCCTGGAAGACAAACGTGCGCTTTGTGCAGAGCAGGGCAGGCAATTGCAGTTTCTGGAAGAGGAGCTGCTCAGGCGCGATGAAGCGCTGAAGGTGCTTCGGGAGGGTTAAACCACACGCTAAAAGAAGCGTTGCGGGTTTCGGCAAGCCGGCTCCCGCAACGCACGCTCAAAGGATCGAAAGAGGGGGCGCTAGAGTTGGTTAGCCTTCCACCCGCTTGGCAGCCTCGACACCCGCAGCAGAAAGCTTGATCGGATAGCTGACGCTGAACTGCTGGTTACTGTCGACCGTTACGCTGCCATCGTGGATCAGGCCATGTTCCTGCAGCGTCTTGAGTGCATCGGCAACGGCATTTTCACCGCGGTAATTGTCCAGCACTTCCTTGCCCAAGCCCTGTGGGTGGGCGTGCAGCAGACGCGTCAGTATTTCGCTACGCAAAGTATCGTTAGTCATGTGTGTCCTCCGATCACTTGCCATGCTTGGCCTGGAGCGCTTTGGCCTGCTCCAGGTGCTTCTCGAGCGTTGGCAGGGTTTCACTGGCGAAAGCCTTCAGTTCCGGCTTGTCAGACGATGCGGCTTCCTTCTTGAACAGCTCCACGGTTTTTTCGTGGGCATCGACCTGGTTGTTGACATAGGACTTGTCGAACGACTCGTCGCGCCATTCGAGGATCATTTTCTTGACCTTGTCGGTCAGCGCCGCTTCATCGGGCACGCTGATGTCCAGCTTGCGGGCGATGTCGCCGAGTTGCTGGTTGGCTTTGGTGTGATCGGTGACCACATGCTGGGCGAAGGTCTTGATGTCGGCGTTCTGGCTCTTTTCCAGGGCCAGATTACCGGTGACCACCTCGGCGATACCAGCCTCTGTGGCTGCATCGACGAAGTCATCGGAGGAAGCCGCCAGTGCCTGCAGCGATGCCATGCCCAGCACCAGCGACAGACCTGCGCGTTTTATGAACAGATTGCTCATGTTTCACTCCTTGCTATCGGTGGCGCGACCTCAGTGTCGCGTACGGTTGAGCCTGGGGCGTGGGTATAGGTTTAATTTTTTTCAGGCCTTTTTGTCAGGGCAATGTGGCCACCGCGACCCCAAGGTTGAACGATGCGCAGCAGTTGCGCTCACACATTCAAAGGTTGCCGCGAAGGAGCAGGGCATGAGCATCGAACGCAGCATTCCCGAACTTGAGGCCTGGTACGCGCAATATGACGATGGCAGCTACCGCCGCGAGTCCCCGGATGCCTATCATCACGAACTGCTGCGCACCGCCCAAGCGCTGCGCGATGACGGGGCCATCGACTGGGATGACTGGCTGGCCCTCAAGTCTCTGGCAGACGAGGCCCATGTGGGGGCGCTGCAGGAGGCGGTACAAAGCCATGTGGATGACCCTGGCACATGAAGCCATTGCGCATCGCCACGTTCAACATCAACGGCATCGGCAGCCGGCTGCCGGCGCTGCTCGCCTGGCTGGAGCGGGAAAAGCCCGATGTCGCCTGCCTTCAGGAGCTCAAGGCAGCCGACACGAAGTTTCCCCGTGAGGCCATCGAAGTGGCAGGCTATGGCTGCCTGTACATGGGGCAGCCCTCGTGGAACGGGGTGGCCATCCTGGCGCGCGACTGCCAGCCGCTGGAAGTCCGGCGCGGCCTGCCAGGCATGGAAGGTGACAGCCAGAGCCGCTATCTGGAAGCCGCGGTACAAGGCGTGCTGGTAGGTTGCCTGTACCTGCCTAATGGCAACCCGCAACCGGGGCCGAAATTCGAGTACAAACTGCGCTGGTTCGAATGCCTGGTAGCGCATGCGCGCGACTTGCTGGGCCGTGGCCATCCTACTGTGCTGGCCGGTGATTTCAATGTCGTGCCGACTGACTTCGACATCTACAACCCCAAATCCTGGCTCAAGGACGCTTTGCTTCAACCCGAGTCCCGCAACTGCTACCAGGCCTTGCTCGAGCAGGGCTGGACCGATGCCATTCGCCAGTTGTATCCCGATGAGCGCATCTACACCTTTTGGGACTACTTCCGTAATCACTGGGCACGCAATGCCGGATTGCGTATCGACCACCTGTTGCTCAGCCCGGACATCGCTTCGCACCTCAAGGCCGGCGGCGTAGACGCGTGGGTGCGCAACGAGCCCAAGCCCAGCGACCATGCACCGGCATGGATCGAACTGGGTACGCGAAAGCAGCAGTGATCTATAGTGACAGGCGGCAAACGCTTGAGGGCAAGGACTTCCATGGGTGCGGCCGGTAAGCACGACGAAGACGGGCTATTCACCGTAACCGGTGAAGGGCGCGCCGTGGCGCTGTTTCGCCTGGTGCTGTCGTTCATGGCGGTTGTGCTGCTGACCTTCGTGTCTATCGAAGGGTGGCGGATCTGGCGCGACTACAGGCAAGCTTTCACCAATGCCGAAAACATGGTCAGCAACCTGGCCAGGGCTACGGCGCAGCACGCCGAAGATGCCATTCGCCAAGTGGACGCGATTACCGCTGTGCTGGCGGAGCGTCTTGAAGGCGATGGTTTCGATCATCTCGATCGCACACGCTTGCACGCCCTGTTGGCACAACAGAAAACGATCATGCCGCAACTGCACGGTTTGTTCGTGTACGGGCCCGATGGCAGCTGGATCGTCACCGACCAGGCTTCCATCCCGGCGAAGGCCAACAATGCCGACCGTGACTACTTCGCTTACCACCAGGCCCACACTGACCGTGAGGTGCGTATCGGTTCGGTGGTACGCAGCCGCTCCACCGGTGACCTGATCATTCCAATCTCGCGCAGGCTGGAGAATCGCGATGGCAGCTTTGCCGGGGTGTTGCTTGGCACCATCAAGGTGGACTGGTTCGTGCGCTATTACGGTGATTTCAAGATCGACGAGCGAGGCGCCCTGGTGCTGGCCAAGCGAGACGGCACCATCCTGGTACGCCGGCCGTTCGTGGAACACGTAGTCGGCCACAGCCTGGCAAACAGCGAAGTCTTCCGACATCACCTGCCTCATGCGAGCGAAGGGCTGGTTGAAGCGGTGGCGGTCGTTGATGGTACGCCCCGCCTGTACGCCTATCGCGCCCTGGCGCGATATCCATTGGTGGTAGAGGCGGGCTTGTCGCGTGAGTCGATCATTGCGCCCTGGCGGCACGATGTCATCAAGTCAGCCGCGATCCTGCTGCTTTTGCTGGTTGGATTGAGTGGCTTCGGCTGGGTGGTATTGCGCCAGTTGCGTGAGCGGATCGCTATCGAAAGGGCGCTGCACCAGGCCCACCAGACCCTCAGGTCGCTGGCCCTGACCGACAGCCTGACCGGGCTGGGCAACCGCCGCAGGCTGGATGCGGTGCTGGATGCGGAAATCCGCCGGGCTCGGCGGCTGGGGCATGCGGTGGCGCTGGTGATGGTCGATCTTGATTTCTTCAAGCTGTACAACGACCGCTATGGTCACCCTGCGGGAGATCAATGCTTGCGCCGCTTTGCCGAATTGCTGCAGCAGGTGTTGAAGCGCCCGGCGGATCTGGCGGTGCGGTACGGTGGCGAGGAGTTCACGGTTTTACTTCCTGACACTGACGTACAGGGCGCCGAACAGGTGGTCGCAGAAATTCTGCAACTGTTGCGCCGCCTGATGATCGAGCATGCCGGCAGCCCGCTAGGCCGTGTATCTGCCAGTGCCGGGATTGCTGTGGGGCATCCGGCAGTGGACGCAAGCAGCCCCGAAAGCCTGATGTCTGCGGCTGACGGGGCGTTGTACCAGGCCAAGCGCCAAGGGCGCGATGGCTATGCCGTTGCCGGTGGCATGGCGATGAGTGGCGGTAACTAAGCCAGGACGCGCTCAATCGGTGGCCATGACTTGTGCCTGTAGCTGCCAGCGTACCGAACTGACGCCTTTTTCCAGGCTTACCCGGCTGACCAGGCGCTCCAGTTGTGCCGGTGCCTGTGGGTTACCGAGCAACTCTGCACGTACTTCCAGGCGCGCGGGGTTGGGCAAGTCTTCGCTGTGCAGCGACTGCAGGCGCAGTTCCGGGTCGCCCAGGCTGTGCAGCATCAGGCTGCGTACCTGAATTTCATCTTCGGCACGGCAAACCACGCGCACCTCGAAGCGTTGTTCGGCCTCGCTGGCCGGCACCACGCCCTGGCGGTCCAGGCGTTGGGCGATATCGCGCAGCAGTATGTTGGCACACAGCACCACCAGGCTACCCAGCGTGGCCTCCAGCAGCAGGCCAAGGCTGCACAGCACACCAACAGCCGCCGTGCACCACAGTGTGGCTGCAGTGTTCAGGCCGCGCACCGTGAAACCGTCGCGCATGATCACACCGCCCCCCAGAAAGCCGATCCCCGATACCACATAGGCGGCAACCCTTGAGGCATCGGTGGGGGCCATACCCGGTACTGCCTGGGTCATCAGCACGAACAGGCAGGCGCCAGTGCTGACCAGCGCATTGGTGCGCAGCCCGGTCAGGCGCTGGCGCAATTGGCGCTCGGCACCGATCAGGGCGCCGAGCAGCAGGGCGATGCTGACACGCAGCAGAAATACTTTCCAATCCATAGCGAACCTCTTGCGCGGGCACATGCCCGCTCTGACGCCATCGAAAATGGCGCGGCTTAAAAACCAGAAATGCGCAGGACCACAAGAGGAGGAACGAGGAGGGCTCAAGCCGCAGAGGCTGAGAAATCCACCGTCTGGCCAATAGCGAGACAGTGGCAGGAAACTGCCGGACTAGCTCGCCGTGTGGGCCTGTCGCAAGCGACTGGGGCTACTGTCCAATGCAGGACTCCTGTTCAGGGATGCGAAATTGCGGGTGGACCATACGCCGCAGCTTGTACAGGGTCAAGGGCGAAAACATGACAATGGCTTCATAAGGAAATGCCCTACAGCAAGTCACGGCCGCATGGAAAAAAACACCGGTACTCGTTACCCTTGCGCCACTTTTAATCATCCCCCGGACCGTTACATGCTGCTCAATTTTGTTGTGCTGATCGGCACTCTGGTGGCCATGGAAGGTGTCGGCACGCTGGCACACAAGTACATCATGCATGGCTGGGGCTGGTGGCTGCACCGTTCGCACCATGAGCCTCAGCTGGGCATGCTGGAAACCAACGACCTCTATCTGCTGGCCCTGGGCATCATCGCTGCGGTATTGGTGGCCCTGGGCAAGGCCGGGCACGCACCGTTGCAGTGGGTGGGCGGCGGTGTGGCGAGTTACGGAATATTGTACGTGCTGGCCCACGACGGGTTTTTCCATCGGCATTGGCCGCGCAAGCCGCGGCCGATCAACCGCTACCTCAAGCACCTGCATCGTGCCCATCGCCTGCACCATGCGGTCAAGGGGCGCACGGGCAGCGTGTCGTTCGGCTTTTTCTACGCACCTCCCCTCAAGGTGCTCAAACGCCAGTTACAGGCCCGGCGCAATCGCCGCTGAAGGCGTCAATTCACAGTTTCGCCCTTCACTGTGCCATGGCCACGGCTGACCCACCAGCCAAACCCCGCCGCCGTGAAAAACATGATCAGACTATAGAGCGCCGCTGGCACCGCCATGGTGGCGTTGTTCAGCAGCGATGGGCTCAAGGCGACGGCGATCGCCAGTGTGCCATTGTGGATACCGATCTCCATGCCGATGGCAATGGCCTGGCGCTTGGGAATGCTCAACAGGCGCGGCACCCAGTAGCCGACGGCCAGGCTGATCACGTTGAACAGCAATGCAGCCAGGCCAACCACCGGGGCGTACGCAACCACGGTCTGCCAATCCTTGGCCAGGGCCAGCACAATGGTGAATGCCAGAAACAGTGCTGCCACCAGTTTCATGGGCTTTTCCATGCGTGAGGCAAAGCCTGGCGCCCAGCGGCGGATCATCATGCCCAGGGCAACCGGCAGCAGGATGATGGCGAACACCTGCATGACCTTGGCAAATTGCAGCGGGATGGCCTGGTCTGACGCCATGAACCACATCAGCGACAGGTTGACCAGCAACGGCATGGTCAGGATGGCGATCAGGGAGTTGACCGCGGTGAGGGTAATATTCAAGGCCACGTCACCATGGGCCAGGTGGCTGAACAGGTTGGCGGTGGTGCCGCCCGGGGACGCGGCCAGCAGCATCAGGCCGACCGCCAGGGCCGCTTCCAGCCCAAGACCGTTGGCGATCAGGAAACACACCAACGGCAGTAGAAGAATCTGGCAGGCCAGGCCGATGACCACCGGCTTTGGGTACTTCACCACGCGAGCGAAGTCGGCCAATGTGAGCGACAAACCCAGGCCAAGCATGATGATGCCCAGGGCCAAAGGCAGGAAGGCGGTAAGCAAGGGCGAGGCGGTCATGGCGGCTACTCGGGCAAGGGATCAAGCCAGTCTAGGCTCGGCCTGAACGATCGCTAATTGCAATGAGCCACCACTTGGNAACCTTTTGTTACGGCAGCGCCACGATGCCAGCTGGCAAAGTGACTGCATCGCGCGTTGCGACGGGCCGCTGCGCGCAGTAGCATTCGCGCTTTTACCGAGGATTCGCCTGTCATGCCGTTCCAGCAAGGTCTGCTTGCCACCCCGGTGCCGGCCCAAGCCCGCCACCTGTTCTTCACGCTACAATCGCCCGAGGCACTGCCAGCAGCCCTGGATGCGCTGCTGCCCCATGTGGATGGCCAGCGCCTGATCGTGGGGGTAGGCGCGCCTCTGGCAAAGGCCTTGGGCCGTGAAGTGCCTGGCCTGCGCGCATTCCCTCAGTTGGATGCAGCGGTGGAAAACCCGAGCACCCAGCATGCCTTGTGGCTGTGGCTGCGTGGCAACGAGCGTGGTGACCTGCTGCTGCAGGCCCAGGCGTTGGAGCAGGCCTTGGCACCGGCACTGCGCCTGGCCGACAGCATCGACGGCTTCCTGCACCGTGGCGGCCATGACCTGACTGGTTACGAGGACGGTACTGAAAACCCGGTTGATCAGGATGCCGTCGACGCGGCGATTGTCGCGGGCGAGCAGCCGGGCCTGGCAGGCTCCAGTTTTGCCGCTTTCCAGTTGTGGAAGCATGACCTGGGGTACTTCAAGTCGCTGCCCCAGGCAGACCAGGACAACATCATGGGCCGCCGCCTGAGCGATAACGAAGAGCTCGACGATGCGCCAGCCTCAGCCCACGTCAAGCGCACTGCCCAGGAAAGCTTCGCACCTGAGGCATTCATGGTGCGTCGCTCCGTGTCCTGGGCCGACCACCGTGGCGCAGGCCTGGCGTTTGTCGCTTTGGGTCGAAGCTTCGATGCCTTCGAAGTGCAACTGCGGCGTATGAGCGGGCTGGAAGACGGCATTATCGATGGCCTGTACCGCTTCAGCCGGCCGCTGACGGGTGGTTACTACTGGTGCCCACCGATGACCGACGTCGGCCTGGACCTGAGCCTTCTGCTGAAGGCCTGAACACTAAACATCCAGAAACAGAATCACCTGCAATCGGGGGGTAGGGCGACTAGCCTTGAAAGTTTCCGACTTATGACGGGAGCTTTGCCATGTATGCACGTCGCGATGTCCTACGCGCCAGCGCGGCTTTGGGGCTGTTGGCCAGCAGCCCTTGGTTGCGGGCTGCGCCCAGCACTGGCTTGCTGACCCGCAAGGTGCCGTCCACAGGCGAGGCCTTGCCGGTCATTGGCGCAGGTACCTCCGGCAGTTTCGAAGTCGAGGCCGGCTCGGCCGATTACCAGCAGCTGAAGGCCGTACTGAAGGCGTTTTTCGAGGGCGGCGGCAAAGTCATCGACACCTCGCCCAACTATGGCGGGGCAGACCGTATTCTTGGCCAATTGCTGGAGGAGGGGGGCTGGCACCAGCAGTGCTTCATCGCCACCAAAATCGCGGCCGACAGCCGGGCCGACGCCGAGGCACAATGGGCGGGTACCCTGAAAAGCCTGCGCACTGACAAGGTCGACCTGCTGCAGATCCACAACCTGCGAGACTGGAAGACACAGTTGCCCTATGCCCGCGAACTCAAGCAGCAGGGCAAGACCCGCTACATAGGCATTACCCATTACCTGAACAGCGGTCATGACGAAGTCGCCCGCCTGGTGCGCAGCGAACCGCTGGACTTCATCCAGATCAACTATTCGGTCAATGCGCCGCAAGCGGCAAGTGAGTTGTTGCCGTTGTGCCAGGACAAGGGCGTGGCGGTGCTGATCAACCGCGCATTCGATGACGGCCGTCTGTTCGCCAAGGTCAAGGACAAACCACTGCCTTCCTGGGCCGCAGAAGCGGGAGTCAGCAGTTGGGCCCAAGTGTTCCTCAAGTTCGCCTTCAGCCATCGGGCTGTTACAACGGTCATCCCGGCAACCGGCCGTCCTGACCGCCAACTCGATCAGCTTAAGGCCGGCCACGAGCCTTTGTTCACCCAGGCGCAGCAGAAAGCGCTGATCGAGCAGTTCGCCTGACACCATGGCCAGCTGGCGCAAGGGGCTGGACCAAGGGTTGAACCTCCAGCCCGGCGAGGGGCCGGCTGTGGCCGGCGGCCTGGCGTTGTTCTACCTGCTGTTCACCGGTTACTTCATGCTGCGCCCGGTGCGCGAGACCATGGGCGTGGCAGGGGGCGTGGACAACCTGCAATGGCTGTTCACCGGCACCTTCATCGCTACGCTGACCTGCCTGCCGCTGTTCGGCTGGCTGGCCTCCAAGGTGCGCCGGCGGCATATCCTGCCTTGGACCTATGGTTTTTTTGCCAGCAACCTGCTGCTGTTTGCACTGCTGTTTGCCAGCAAACCAGACGACTTGTGGAATGCGCGGGCGTTTTACATCTGGTTGTCGGTGTTCAACCTGCTGACCATCTCACTGGCCTGGAGCGTCCTGACCGACCTGTTCTCCACTGAGCAAGGCAAGCGCTTGTTCGGGCTGCTGGCAGCCGGGGCCAGCCTGGGCGGCTTGAGCGGGCCGTTACTGGGTACGCTGTTGGTCGCCCCGCTGGGGCACGCCGGGCTGGTTTCGCTGGCCGCCATGTTTTTACTGGGCAGCATTGCCGCTGCCGCGTACCTGCAGCGCTGGCGTGATTGCCACCCAATGCCTGCGCTGAGCGAGCAGCCAGCGTCGCGGCCACTGGGGGGTAACCCGTTCGCGGGCGCAACCGCTGTAATGCGTTCGCCGTACCTTTTGGGTATTGCCCTGTTCGTGGTGCTGTTGGCCAGTGTCAGTACCTTTCTGTATTTCGAGCAGGCGCGCATCGTCAGCGAAACGTTCACCGACCGTACTCGTCAGACTCAGGTATTTGGCCTGATCGATACGGTCGTTCAGGCCCTGGCCATCCTCACCCAGGTGTTCATCACCGGTCGGCTGGCCAAACGCATGGGGGTAGGGGTGTTGCTGGTGGCAGTGCCGCTGGTGATGGCAGCAGGCTTCGTCTGGCTGGCCCTGGCCCCGGTATTTGCGGTGTTCGTGGTGGTGATGGTAGTGCGCCGCGCAGGCGAATATGCCTTGGTGCGGCCGGGTCGGGAAATGTTGTTCACCGTATTGCCCGCCGAAGACAAATACAAAGCCAAGAACTTCATCGATACCGTGGTTTACCGTGGCGGCGACGCCTTGAGCGGGTGGGTCAAAAGAGCCCTGGATGTGCTGGGTGACCATCCGCAACTGGCGATGTTGCTAGGGGCCGCGATCGCTCTGGGCTGGGCCCTGACGGGTGGTTGGCTGGGGCGGCGGCAGCGGCTGCTGGATAGCCGCGTCACGCAATCGGCTAGCGCACAAAATACATCGCCTCCGGTTATTTAACGCCGCCGGTCCGAATGCCTGGCGATAAAACGAATCCCTCGATATCACCGAACTCCGAACCTATGTACGGCGCTTGCCGTGCATCCAGCAGTCATATGAGGTTTCAGACCATGGCTAACAAAGATAACAGCCGCACCGGCAGCCAGGGCGGCCAGGGTGGCACCAAGAACCCCGGCAACTTCGCCAACGACCGGCAAAAAGCTTCCGAAGCTGGCCGCAAGGGCGGGCAGTCCTCTGGCGGCGGCATGGCTCAAGACCGTGAGTCGGGCCGCAAGGATGCCGATATGCACAAGGACCGCGAGTCGGGCCAGAAAGGCGGCCGCTCGTAAGTGACGAGAACGCGGTGCCGGGTCCTTCGGCACCGCGATTACTAAGCGGGTAAAGAGGACGTCCCATGCGCACTACAGCCATCATCGTTCTGTTGAGCAGCCTGACGCTGCTCGGCGGTTGTTTCGATCGTGACGCCGAGCATCCGGCCAAGGATGCAGACCAGAGCAAACCTTCGCTGCAAATGCAGCAACCCGACGAAAAGCCTGCGCCACAGCCTGCACCTGACCCTGAGCCCATGCCACGGGAAGGCCAGAGCCAATAGTCAAGAGAGGAGCGAGGCATGACGGTTCTGATGCGCAACAACCCATCCAGGACGCCGGCGCCGACTGCGCATTGGCCATTGAGCAGCCGCTACCACGCGATGTTGTCCGGCGACTACACCACTGCGCGCCAGTGGCTCGCCGAGCAGTTCGCGAAGGCGAACGCCATGGCCGATGACCTGCCGGACACGCCTGGTCAACTACAGGACTGGAGTGCACGACACGCCGCACAGGTTGCCGCCGAGCACGCCGCCTATCTGGCCCAGCGCCGTCAAGGCGCGCCTCGCCGTTATTTTGCCAACCGCGCCCACGCCTTGTGGTTCCTGCAACAGGTGGCGCCGACCAAGGTCGTTGATGGTGCCTGGCTTCACGGTGCGCTGCGCCGCTGGCAAGACCCTCGCTACCACGGCCTGATCCGGACCTACCTCGAGGAACTGGGCGACGGCGATCCGCATTGCAACCACGTGCTTATCTACCAGAGGTTGCTGGGCAGGCTGGGTTGTTTGGATTGCATGCCTCTGGATGATGAGCGCTACCTGCAAGGGGCAGTACAGCTGGCGCTGGGCAGCTGCGCGGAGTGGTTTCTGCCTGAGGTCATTGGTTACAACCTGGGTTACGAGCAGCCACCGTTACACCTGCTGATCACCACCCACGAGCTGGCCGAGCTCGGCATCGACGGTCATTATTTCCAGCTTCACGTGACGATCGACAATGCTGCCAGCGGCCATGCCAGCAAGGCCATCCAGGCGGTGCAGCAACTGTGCCCGGCGCAGGACGCCGAGGTGTTCTACCGTCGGGTCAGGCATGGCTACCGCCTCAATGATCTTGGCATCGACACGCCCACGCTAATCGGCGGTTTCGACCTTGAGGCCCAATTGCTGGCTGCCTTGGAGCGCAAGCGCGTGTTCGGGCAGTTCATGCACGCTGACCGCTGCCGATTGCAGCAGCGCACGGTCAACCAATGGCTGTCCGAACCCGCTGCGCTACCGGCATTTTTGCATGCGCTTGTGGCCCAGGGCTGGATCAAGCGCGGGCAGAATCCGGCCGACAGCCGCTGGTGGTCGCTGATCGATGGGCCTGGCGCCCCCATGTTCGGCGTCTTCAGTGCCTACGAGAAGCAGCTGTGGCACGACTGGATCGCCGGCGACTGGCAGGGCGCAGTGCGTCGCGTGCCGCCAGGCAGCTGGGAAGCTGCCCTGCACCAGCAACCGCGTATTGAAGAAAGCCATGAAAGCGTTGATATCGAAACGTTGATCGAGCGCATGGCGGGCAATCAGCACGCCTTGCCGCAGGGTTTGTCCGCCACTAGGGCGTATCTGCATGCCACAGGTCTTGGCGAGGAGGGGCCGCACTGATGATACTCAACCCGCAACGAACCCAGGCCGATGAAGCCTTGCTGCAACTTGGCCGGCGCCTGCGTGCTGACGGTTACCAGTTCACCTGCGTGACGCCCGCCACCCATGCATGCAACAACGCCCGCCAGGGTGCAGAGCGGGCCGGCAACCTGCGCGACGTATTCGGCTGGAGCCGCCCGTTCCCGGCGTCATTGATCAGCGCCGACGAACTGGACCAGCTCAGCACCGCGCAGGTGCTGTACGAGGACGGCGCACTGCTGCGCAGTCAGGTACGCTGGTCCAGCCTCGACGATTTGCTGCTGGTGCATTCCGCCTACCCGACCGAGGCTGCTGATGCGGTGTTCTTCGGCCCCGACAGCTATCGCTTCGCCCAGGTCATCCATGACCATCTACAACGCAGCCCGGTACGGGTCGAACACGCTGTGGACATTGGTTGCGGCAGCGGCGTCGGTGCCTTGCTGATCGCCCGCGCGGCGCAACATGCCCAGGTCAGCGCCGTGGACATCAACCCTCTGGCACTGCGCTATACCGCGATCAATGCTGCGCTGGCGGGGGTGAGCAATGTGTCCATTGCGCACAGTGATTTGCTTGCCGGGGTCAGTGGCAATTTCGACCTCATCGTGGCCAACCCACCCTACATGCTCGATCATGGCCAGCGCACGTATCGCCACGGTGGCGATACACTGGGCGCCGATCTGTCGTTGCGCATCATCGAACAGGCGCGCGAGCGCCTGAGCCCAGGCGGGTCACTGCTGCTGTACACCGGCGTGGCGATTGTCGAAGGTCGTGATCCATTGCTCGAGGCCATTCGCCTGCGCCTGGCGGGGCCTGAATGGGCCTGGGTGTACCGCGAGGTCGACCCGGACGTATTCGGTGAACAATTGCTGCAGCCAGGTTATGAACAAGTCGAGCGTATTGCCGCAGTGGCGCTGACTGTCAACCGCAGTGCATGACGCGCTATTGCACCTTGCCACCACGGTGGGGCTTGCAATCAGTTAGCGTTCACCGACAATGGCAGCGCCCTTTGCAAGCCATTTGGAACGCCCTGCGCCATGATGCTGACCCAGCAATTCCCCGACATTACGTTGGCCGACACCCTGTTCGTATTCGCCCTGGAGGCGGAAGCCGGCACGGTATTCGCCGACGTCAATACCGTTTTCACCGGCATCGGCAAGGTCAATGCTGCCATCGCCCTGACCAAGGCGGTTGAGCGGCAGCGGCCCAAACTGATCGTCAACCTCGGCTCGGCGGGCAGCCAGCGATACGGCAAGGGTGTGGTGGTGTGCTGTACGCGCTTCGTGCAACGCGACATGGATGTCACTGCGCTGGGCTTCGCCCGCTACGAGACGCCGCTGTCGGATATTCCGGTGCTGCTCGAGCATGGCCAGCCGATAGAAGGGCTGCCGCTTGGCACCTGCGGCAGCGGCGACAGCTTTGAGGTCAGCTACAGCGATGCTCCATACGACATCGTCGACATGGAAGCGTACGTTTTGGCGCTGATCGCCCGTAATGAAGGCATTCCGTTCGTGTGCCTGAAATACATCTCCGATGATGCCGGCAGCGATGCAGCCCAGGACTGGTCTGTGCAGGTACATCTGGCCGCCGAGGCGTTCAAGCGCGTGCTTTTCGCCATCGAACCCTGATCAGTCATGACGAACAAGCCACTGTAGTTTCGACAGCCGTAGGGCATTTGGGCTAAACCTTCAGCGCGCCGTGCAGTCATTTCAGGTAAGCGCCCGATATTTCCGGGCCAAGGAGGTGGCTGATGACCTTTGTCTGTCTGCTGCGTGGCTGCCACTGGCGCGCCATGACCCAAACCGAAGTGCCCGGGCTGCAATGCCAGCTTTGCGAACGCTGTGGCGCCTTGCGCTACTGCCAGCCGGGCCATTCCCTGCAACCATAGGAGGCACGCCATGGCCAGGGCAATCTGGAAAGGCGCGATCAGTTTCGGCCTGGTGCATATCCCGGTCTCGCTCAACACGGCAGTGCGCACCGAGCGTGTGGATTTCGACTGGCTGGACAAACGCAGCATGGAGCCGGTGGGTTATAAACGGATCAACAAGGTGACCGGCAAGGAAATCGACAAGGACAACATCGTCAAAGGTGTGGAGCATGAGAAGGGTCGTTATGTGGTGATCAGCGAGGAAGAGATCCGCAAGGCCCGCCCGGAAGCGACCCAGACCATCGATATCTTCTCGTTCGTCGCTGCCAGCGAGATCCCCTTGCAGCACTTCGATACACCGTATTACCTGAGCCCGGATCGTCGCGGCGGCAAGGTTTATGCGTTGCTGCGTGAAACACTGGAGAGCACTGGCAAGGTGGCGTTGGCCACGGTGGTGCTGCATACACGCCAGCACCTGGCATTGTTGCGGCCGCTGGACGACGCGTTGGTGATGATTACTTTGCGTTGGCCGGAAGAGGTGCGCGGGCTGGAGACGCTGGAGCTGGACAAAAGCGTGACCGACACCAAGCTCGACAAGCGCGAACTGGACATGGCCAAGCGGCTGGTCGAGGACATGAGCGGCTCGTGGGCTCCGGATGAGTACCATGATGCGTTCCGCCAGACCATCATGGACCTGGTGGAAGAAAAGGCCAGCAAAGGCAAGATCAGCGTGGTGGACAAGGGCGAAGGGGGCGAAGCCGAGAAAAGCGCCGATATCATCGACCTCACCGAACTGCTCAAGCGCAGCCTGGGCGGCAAGGCTGCGAAGAAAGCGCCTGCCGAGAAGAAGCCTGGCAAGCGTACGCGTAAGGCTTCATGACTGTATGGGGCGGGGCGCTTGCGTAGAATATTGAGGCGTCGTTGAGATCGAGCGCCGCCGGCGCGGTGCTCGATCTCGATAACACTGATACACCATGCCATCACCCGTCCAGGCGAACCTGCAGACCCGCCAGAAAATCCCCAAACCCTTCCCGAGCCCGGCTGTCGCGTCGACTGCTGGTTGCCACACTGTGCTTGGCTGTCCATACGATCTGTGCGCCGCTAGCCTCCAGGTCGCGTACCAGCTGCACGTCCTCATGCGCCGGCAGCGGTTGAAAGCCCCCCACACGCTCATAAGCGCGGGCACAGACACCCAGGTTGGCACCATGAATATGCCGATGGCCTTCGCATGCCTGGTACCCGCTGCGGTACAGCTTGCGCATCGCCGCGCGTTGCCAAGGCTGCCAGTGCTCGATATGCACCGTGCCACAGACCACCTCTGCACTGCAGGCCAGTTGCCAGAGCAGCCAGTGCGAGGGCACCTGGCTATCGGCATCGGTACAGGCCAGCCAGCGGGCGCCACGGTCCAGCATCAGCGCCGCGCCTAGGCGGCGGGCCATGCCGACACTGCCAGCCTCCACTGCCAGCGTGCGCACACCGAAACGCTTGGCCACAGCGGCACTGGCATCACGACAACGGTCCAGCACCACCAGTACCTCGACCTGATGGCCTGCCTGCCTGGCCAAGGCCACCGCCGCTGCCATGGCCTTGAGGCAGCGGCCCAGGCGACGCGCTTCGTTATGGGCGGGAATGACGACAGCAATCATGGGCATGTCTCGTCCAGGTCGACCACGCTGGGCTGGCATGACCAGTATTCCAACAGGAAATCCGCCTCTTCATGGCGAAACACCGGGTATAACGGCACGTGCTTGGCCAACAACTGATGCACTTCACGTCCATCCTGTGGGCACCCAGCAATCGGATGGCGCCAGTGGCAGGCCAACAGCCCGCCGTCATAGGTCAGGCTCGCTACCGACTGCTCGATCACCTGCAACCAGTCGGTAGCGTTTAGGTAGTAACCCACTTCACTGAGCACGATCAGGTCGAAGCTGCCACCAGGCCAGTCCGCCGGCAAGCGCCCAGCGACGACGGTAGCATTGGGCAACCCCGCCAGGCGCTGGCGAGCCAGTGCCACTGCCTTAGGGTCAAGGTCATGGCACAGCAACTCGGCACAGCGCTCCGCCAACGCGGCGCTCAGCTCGCCATTGGCGCAGGCGGGCTCGAACACCCGCTGGTAGCACTGGCGTGGCAGGCTGGCCATCAGCAGGTCGCGCTTGCGCCGCTCGTACCAACGGGTGCGAAATGCCCAAGGATCATCATTGTTGGCATACAGGTCGGCGAAATATTGCGCATCGATACTCATGACAGCTCCTTTACAGGAACACCAGCTCGAAGGGTTGCAGCAGGCAATCGAGCAGGGTGGCAGGCAATACCGGCGCGCGCCCCTGGTCGGGCTCCAGCTGGCTGTGATGCGCCGCCAAGGCCCGACGCTTGCGCGCAACCCGTGTTTCATCCAATTCAATGCGATGCGCCCGCGACCAGGGCAGGCGGGGGTCGTCAGGCTGTGCCCAATGCCAGGCCCACACGGGTACTTCCACCAATTGCACCTGGCGCGCCAGGGCGGCTTGCGCTGCCGCCCGGCCAAGCGCTTCGTGGTCGCAGTGGCCGTCGCCGCGCCAGGTCGTCATCAGCACGTCATCCGGCTCGAGCAGTTGGTTAAGGTGATTGACCAGAAACGCTTCGTCTCGTGGCAGCGCACCGTCTTTGAGGTGCAGGCGCCGCCAGGCCAGCCGGTTGAGGTCCAGGTCCAGCTGTTGCAGGGCGTGCCGGCTTTCAAGTGGCCGTTGGCGGCGCAGGCGGTGTTCGGTCCAGGTCGCGGAATCAGGGTGGCTCCCTTCACCGTCGGTGGCGGAGATCAGCAGCACGTCCTGCTCGCGGCCGTGCAGCCCTGCCAACAGTCCACCGGCCATGAGAATCTCGTCATCTGGGTGCGGCGCCAGCAGTACCAGGCGTCGACCTGCGGGTAGCAATTGGTCCGGGGTGATCCAAGTCGCCCGCGCCAAGTGTGCGGACTGCTGCCACGCAGCCCATGGCCTGCCTTCACTGGCCTCGATCAGGTTCTCGCTCATAGTTGCCAGGCTCCTGCCGGCACCTGGGCCAGCTGTTGGCCGAGTGCGGCCAGGTCGCGTTCGGCATGGCTCTGGCGCAGAAAGACCGGGAGGTCGGCGCTTAGCCGTGCAAAATGGCTGCTGCGACAGAACGGCGTTGCGCCCAACGCACGCCCCACGTGGTGGATCACCTGCTCCACAGCATGCTCTACCTGGGCACGCACACGGCGTACCTCGAAGCTGGCGTCGGCGCTGGGCTGGCGATCTATCCACGCGGCACATTCGCGTAGTGCTGCACGGGCACCGTACAGCGCCGCATCCACTGCCCCCAGGTGTGCCTGGGCATGAGGATCAGGGCGTGGTTTGCGGCAACGTTCACGCAAGTAATCGGCCAGCGCCTCTGCGGCGCCGTACCAGCAGGCGGCGATCCCCGCACCGCCGTGCCAGAAACCGGGGCGCGAAAGGTACTGCCCTGGTTGGCCTACGGCGATCCCGGGCGAACCCTCAAAGGTGATTTCAATGCTGGCGGTCGTGGCCATACCCACTGCCTGCCAGTGATCGACCTGCAAGCCTTGGGTGGGGTGGGCCAGTTCGATCGCCACCAGTTGCGGCTGGTTATCTTCAGCCCAGGCAGTGATCAGCGCACGGTCGATCTGCAAGGCACCTGAGCACCAGGCCTTGCTACCGGCAAGGTGCACCTGGTCGCCGTCACGGGCAATGATCCGCGCCCGCGCTTCAGGGGGCTCTGCGGCCCACACGCCCCATACAGCATCCCCCACCAGGTGAGCAGCGCCGCATTCAGCCAGAATCGCCAGCGCGTCGGTATGGCCTTCGTACACCTTGGCCAGTGCCAGGTCGCAGCCGGCAATGCGCGCCAAGGTCTGCCAACGCTGCAAGGTATGCCCTTGGCCCGGCAGCGGGAGCAGGTCGAGATGGTCCGCCAACAGCGCCTGCATCAGTTGCGAAAGTTTGGTGTCCAGGTTCAAAGGCTGCGCGCGCTCGCTGAACGTACGCAGCAGGCTGTCGAGGGTGTTCAGGTCAAAATCCTGAATGATGCTCATGTCATCCCCATCTGTTTGCGCATGCGCGCTGTGATCGATTGTCGGGTTTTGCCCATGTCCGCCCATGGGTCATCGACCTCGGCCAGGCGTTCATGCAGGTTGCCGATGTGCCACTGGTTGGCGCCCTTGAGCTGGCCGAGTTCTTCGCGCCAGACCGGCACCGACACCGGCAGGCCTTCCCGGGCACGCAGGGAGTAAGCGCAGGCAGTGGTCGCACCTTTACCGTTGCGCAGGTAATCGATGAAGATCCGCCCAACCCGGTTCTTTGGCCCGGACACCGCGCTGAGCCGGTCGGGGAACAGCTTGGCCAGGTAATTGACTACGGCATGGCTGAAGTCTTTCACCTCGTCCCAACCCGCACGGCGGGTCAATGGCACGACCAGGTGCATGCCTTTGCCGCCGCTGGTCTTGAGGAACACTTTGAGGCCCAGTTCGTCGAGCAGCGTGAGGGCGAGCTGAGTGGCTTCGAGCATGGCCTTCCAGGGCAGTGCCGGGTCCGGGTCAAGGTCGAGCACAAAACGGTCGGGCTTGTCGAAGTCCTTGTCGGTGGCATTCCAGGTGTGCAGCTCGAGCATGTTCATCTGCACGGCACCGAGCAACGTATCAGGGCGATTGATGACCATCGCCGCCTGACCGGCTTCGGCCTTGTCGTAACTGAGCACATTGGCGATATGCAACTGGCCGGCGTTCTTCTGGAAGAACAGCTCGCCATCGAGGCCCTCCGGCGCCCGTACCAGCGCCACCGGGCGGTCCTTGAGTTGCGGCAGGATCCACTGACTGACGCCTGCGTAGTATTCGGCAATCTGGCGCTTGGTGGCGCCAATGCTGGCGTCGATGATGCGCTCCGGATGCGTCAGGCGCAGGTCGCCCAGGCCTTCTGTCGCTTTGGCACGCTCGGCTTTGGGCACGGTCTTGGCAGGCATGGCACGCTCCAGGTCGATGGCGCTGGCAGGTTTATCGTCGCGCAGCCCATGGAAGACCGAATGGCGAACCACGCCGTCCCGGGTCATTTGCGCATACGCAACTTCTGCCATCAGTTTCGGCTTGAGCCAATGAACTCCTCGGGCTTCAGCCCCGGTGGGTGGCCGGGGCAGGGCGGG
>NZ_MOMO01000245.1:0-44526 GCF_009933855.1 Pseudomonas sp. SG-MS2
GGCCCGCCACTGTCTACACCTATGCCATTTCCGATGTGCCCGGCGACCTGGCTACGGTCATCGCCTCCGGCCCTACCGTGGCCGACCCGAGCACCTCGGCCGACGCCCTGGCGATCCTCAAGCGCTACAACATCGAAGCGCCCAAGGCCGTCATCGACTGGCTCAACAACCCCGCCTCGGAAACCGTCAAGGCCGATGACCCGGCCCTGGCCCGCAGCCACTTCCAGCTGATCGCCAAGCCCCAGCAATCGCTTGAAGCCGCTGCAGTGCAAGCCCGCCAGGCCGGCTTCAGCCCGCTGATCCTCGGCGACCTGGAAGGTGAATCGCGCGAAGTGGCCAAGGTGCATGCCGGTATCACCCGGCAGATCGTCCAGCACGGGCAGCCGCTCAAAGCACCTTGCGTAATCCTTTCTGGCGGCGAAACCACCGTCACCGTACGCGGCAATGGCCGTGGCGGGCGCAATGCGGAGTTTTTGCTCAGCCTCACCGAAAGCCTCAAGGGCCTGCCGGGCGTGTACGCCCTGGCTGGTGATACCGACGGCATCGACGGCTCGGAAGAAAACGCCGGCGCCGTCATGACGCCAGCCAGCTTCGCCCGCGCCGAGGCCCTGGGCCTGTCGGCCAGTGACGAGCTGGACAACAACAACGGCTACGGCTATTTCGCCGCACTCGATGCGCTGATCGTCACTGAGCCGACCCGCACCAACGTCAACGACTTCCGCGCCATCCTGATCCTTGAGACTGCACAATCATGACGCCTGATAAAAAAGTCAAAATCCTCGCCACCCTCGGCCCTGCGATCAATGGCATCGACGATATCCGCCAGCTGGTAGAAGCCGGGGTGAACATCTTCCGCCTCAACTTCAGCCATGGCGAACACGCCGACCACGCCCTGCGCTACCAGTGGATCCGCGAGGTCGAGCAGCAACTGAACTACCCGCTCGGCATCCTCATGGACTTGCAGGGCCCCAAGCTGCGCGTTGGCCGCTTTGCCGAAGGCAAGGTGCAGCTGCAACGCGGCCAGGCGCTGCGCCTGGACCTGGACAAGGCCCCGGGTGACAGCCGCCGGGTCAACCTGCCGCACCCGGAGATCATCGCCGCGCTGGAGCCCGGCATGGACCTGCTGCTGGACGACGGTAAGCTGCGCCTGCGGGTGACCGCCAAGCACAACGATGCCATCGACACCGAAGTGCTGGCCGGTGGCGAGCTGTCCGACCGCAAGGGTGTCAACGTGCCGCAAGCGGTGCTTGACCTCTCCCCGCTCACCGAAAAGGACCGCCGCGACCTGGCCTTCGGCCTGGAACTGGGCGTGGACTGGGTGGCGCTGTCGTTCGTGCAACGCCCCGAAGACATCCTTGAGGCCCGCCAGCTGATCGGCGACCGTGCCTACCTGATGGCCAAGATCGAAAAGCCGTCGGCCGTGGAGCAGCTGCAGGCGATTGCCGAACTGTCCGATGCAATCATGGTGGCGCGTGGCGACCTGGGTGTGGAAGTGCCGGCCGAGAGCGTGCCGCAGATCCAGAAAAGCATCATCGGCACCTGCCGCCAGCTGGGTAAACCGGTGGTGGTGGCCACGCAGATGCTCGAATCCATGCGTTTCTCGCCAGCCCCGACCCGCGCCGAAGTCACCGACGTCGCCAATGCCGTGGCCGAAGGTGCCGATGCGGTGATGCTGTCGGCCGAGACCGCCTCGGGTGACTACCCACTGGAAGCCGTGCAGATGATGAGCAAGATCATCCGCCAGGTGGAGAACGGCCCGGATTACCAGGCCCAGCTCGACGTTGGCCGGCCCAAAGCTGAAGCCACCGTGTCGGACGCCATCAGCTGCGCGATCCGCCGGATCAGCGGCATCCTGCCGGTGGCGGTGCTGGTCAACTACAGCGAGTCGGGGGCTTCGACCCTGCGCGCCGCACGCGAGCGGCCACGGGCACCGATCCTCAACCTGACGCCGAACCTGGTCACTGCCCGCCGCTTGAGCGTGACCTGGGGCGTGCACTCGGTGGTCAATGACCGTTTGCGCCAGGTAGATGAGGTGGTCTCCACCGCACTGGAAATTGCCCAGGCCCAAGGCATGGCCAGCCGTGGTGACACATTGCTGATCACTGCCGGTGTGCCGTTCGGCAAGCCAGGCTCGACCAACAGCCTGCGGATCGAGACCTTGGTCTGAGATTGCCGGGGGCGCTTTGCGCCCCTTTCGCGACACAAGGCCGCTCCTACCGGCGAACGCGAAACCCTGTAGGAGCGGCCTTGCGTCGCGAAAGGAGGGCAAAGCCCTCCCCTTGCACCCCAACAACAGACACGCGGAAAACCGAGGCCCAAAGAGGCCCACCGCTCTTCCATCAACCTTACCGACTGCCCATGTACACCAAAAATTTTGTCAACCCGTGCCCCGACTGGGCCACGGCGCTACTCAACGGCTTCAGCCAGGTACTGCTGCTGCGCAGCCCCCTGTGCGGCCTGTGCTGCCTGCTGGCCATCCTGCTGACCGCCCCCGACCTGGTCGGCGGCGCCCTGCTCGGCGCCCTCGCCGGCCTGCTCACCGCACAGCGCCGCGGCTATGACCGCGCCGACCGCCAGGCCGGGCTTTACTGCTATAACGGCGTGCTGATCGGCATCCTGATCTGCGCGGTACTGCCCTGGTCGGCAATCATGCCGCCGCTGATCATCGCTGCCGGTGGGCTGTCCAGCATCATTACCCACCAGTGGCGCAAGCGCGGGGGCAAACTGCTGATCGCCTACACCGCCCCTTTCGTGCTGCTGGGTTGGGGCACACTGCTGCTCGCCAGCCCCTCACCCAGCGGCTTCGTCGAAGCCGACCCGCTGTATGCTCTGGCGCGGGGCGTAGGCCAGATTTTCCTGCTCGACCAGCCATTGGCCGGGTTGCTGATCATCTTAGGCATGTTCATCGCCAACCCCTATGCCGCGATGTGGGCGGTGATCGGCTCGGCCATCGGTGGCAGCGTAGCCTTGTTTGCCGAAGCGCAATCTGCCTGGCTGGGTCTGTACGGCTTCAACGCGGCACTGGCGGCGCTGGCCTTCAGCAGGCAGGGTGAAAAGCCTTGGGTGACCCTGCTGGCGATTGCCCTGGCTCTACTGCTGCAACCGCTGTTCAAGCTGCTACCGGTGCCCGGCCTGACCGCCCCGTTCGTCGCCGCCTGCTGGCTGATGCACTTGGGCAGCCACCTGGCCCAGCCCAGGCAGCGCAATGCCAGGCGCTTGCACAGCTGAAACGCAACCCCTAGGCTCAGCCCATCGCTTTTGTGGAACGAGCCCATGAACAACCCTGCGAGCCTGCGCGAACGGCTCTACGTCATCGTATTCCAGACCCACACCGTCGCCGGCCGGCGCTTCGACAAGACCCTCCTGCTGATCATCCTGGCCAGCCTGGTCACGGTGATCCTCGACAGCATCGACGAGATTCACCAGAACTACGCAGGCCTGCTGGCCGGTATCGAATGGGGCTTCACCGCGATCTTCCTGGCCGAGTACATCACTCGCCTTTACTGCTCGCCCAAGCCCATGCGCTACGCCTTCAGCTTCTACGGCCTGGTCGACCTGCTGGCTATCGTGCCGGGGATCATCGCCCTGTACTACAGCGACGCGCAGTACCTGCTGATCATCCGGGTGATCCGCATGCTGCGGATTTTCCGTGTGCTCAAGCTCGGCCAGTACCTGAACCAAGCGAATTACCTGATGGCGGCACTGCGTGGCAGCAAGCAGAAGATCATCGTGTTTCTGCTCAGCGTGTCGACCCTGGTTACTGTGTTCGGCACCTTGATGTATGTGATCGAGGGCCCCGAGCACGGCTTTACCAGCATCCCCAAAGGCATCTACTGGGCCATTGTCACGCTCACGACCGTGGGCTTTGGCGATATCGTGCCGAAAACACCGCTGGGCCAGGTGCTGTCCTCACTGGTGATGATCACCGGTTATTCGATCATTGCCGTGCCCACAGGGATTTTCACCGCCGAACTGGCCAATGCCATGCGCGCCGAACAGTTGCAGCACGACTGCCCAAGGTGCAGCAAAAAGGCCCATGAACACGGCGCTGCATTTTGCTCGCGCTGCGGTAACCTGCTGTTCCCGAAAACAGAATAAGCAAAGAGCCATTTGGTCTTTAGTCGTTCAATAACGAAACGCTATAGTCGCGCATAAGTTACCAAACACTCCGGAACAAGGACGCATCGTGAAAAAACTCTTCACTGCTTCGCTGCTGGCCGCCGGCCTGGCGTGCGGCACCCTCGCTCAGGCCGCTCCGACCCTGCTCAACGTTTCCTACGACGTGATGCGCGACTTCTACAAGGATTACAACCCAGCGTTCCAGAAACACTGGGAAGCCGAGCACGACGAGAAGGTCAACGTGCAGATGTCCTTCGGCGGTTCGAGCAAACAGGCACGTGCAGTGATCGATGGCCTGCCGGCCGACGTCATCACCATGAACATGGCCACCGACATCAATGCGCTGGCCGATATCGGCAAGCTGGTGCCGCACAATTGGGTTACACGCCTGCCCAACAACAGCGCCCCGTTCACCTCGGCCACTGTGTTCATCGTGCGCAAGGGCAACCCCAAGGCACTCAAAGACTGGCCTGACCTGCTCAAGGATGGTGTACAGGTCATCGTGCCCAACCCCAAGACGTCAGGTAACGGGCGCTATACCTACCTGTCGGCCTGGGGTTATGTGCTCAAGCAGGGCGGTGACGAGAACAAGGCCAAGGACTTCGTCGGCAAGCTGTTCAAACAGGCACCGGTACTCGATACCGGTGGCCGCGCCGCGACCACGACCTTCATGACCAACCAGATCGGCGATGTGCTGGTGACCTTCGAGAACGAAGCCGAAATGATCGCCCGCGAATTCGGCCGCGACCAGTTCGAAGTGGTCTACCCGAGCGTGTCGGCCGAAGCCGAACCACCGGTGAGTGTGGTCGACAAAGTGGTAGCGAAGAAGGGTACCCAGGCCGTGGCCGAGGAATACCTCAAGTACCTGTGGTCGCCGGCAGCCCAGGAAATCGCCGCACAGAACTACCTGCGTCCGCGTGATGCAACCGTACTGGCCAAGTACACCGACCGCTTCCCGAAGGTCGACTTCCTGTCGGTGGAGAAAACCTTCGGTGACTGGCGCACCGTGCAGAAGACCCACTTCAACGATGGTGGGGTGTTCGACCAGATCTATACCGGTCAGTAATTGAGTTCTACCTTCACTTGTGCGCCACCATTGCGCCCAAGTGAAGGTTCCCCAGCATCAGGCTGGTGATTTACTGCGGAATACCAAGGCCTTCAAGCCCCCCGCCGGATCGGCATCCGGAAACTCCGGCGGGTTATCCAGACGCTCGACGAAAGCCAACGCCGGGGCCTGCTCAGCCATGCCCTCGATCAGAAACTCCGGCCCGATCGCCGGATCATTCACGCACGCCAGCACAGTCCCACCCTCGGTCAGCAACTCTGGCAAGCGCCGCAAGATCTTCGCGTAATCCTGGGTCAGCACGAAACTGCCACGCTGGAAGGTTGGCGGGTCGATGATGATCAAATCGTAGGGTCCGTACTTGCGCACCTTGCCCCACGACTTGAACAGTTCATGCCCCAGGTACGCCACCCGCGATGCATCGTGGCCATTGAGGCGATGGTTGTCTCTGCCACGGGACAGCGCCGACTTGGCCATGTCCAGGTTCACCACCTGCTCGGCGCCCCCGGCAATCGCTGCCACCGAGAAGCCGCAGGTGTAGGCGAACAGGTTCAGCACACGCTTGCCCGCCGCCTGCTCACGCACCCAGCGTCGGCCGTAGCGCATGTCGAGAAACAGGCCGTTGTTCTGCCGCACGCCCAGGTCGAGCAGATAGGTCAGGCCATCTTCGACCACCTCGCGCTGCTGGCACGGCTCGCCCCACAGCCACAGGCCCGGGCTGTCCGGCAGGTAACGGTGCTGGATGAGGATCGCTTGGCCGGCCCACTGTGGGTGCTCGGCGAGGTTGCGCAGCATGGCCTCTAGTTCTGCCAGCTGGCCCTCGGGTGGTTCACGGAACAACGCTACCGACAGCACGCCCTGCAGCCAGTCGACGGTGACCTGCTCCAGCCCCGGCCAGCAACGGCCGCGACCATGGAACAGGCGGCGGGTTTCCTGCGGGGCGGGGTCGAGGGCGGTGAGCAGATGCTGTTCGAGGGTGTGGATCGGCGAAGTCATGGCGGGTCGCAAGCAGATAAAAGGGAGCATTCTACCCCGCGAGGCCGCTGCGCGCCCTATCGCCGGCTTGTTCGGCGATAGGTCATTCAGCGTCCTCACTATCCTTTGGCAATGATCGGCGCCGAACGGAACCACCACCCTTGCTGCATGCCCGCCGCCGCCAGCAAGATCAGCGCCACACCGAGCCACTGCAGTGGCGCCAGGCGGTGCCCGAAGGCCACCCAGTCGACCAGGATCGCGGCAATCGGGTAGATGAATGAAAGGGCACCGGTCAACGCCGTGGGCAGGCGCTGGATGGCACTGTACAGCAGCACGTACATCAGCCCCGTGTGCACCATGCCCAACGTCACCAGGCTGGCCAACGCCGAAGGCTCGCCAGGCAACCCGCCCAGCTTGACCCACGGCGCCAGCAGCATTACGCCGGTCGCTACCTGGATCAAGGCAATCAGATGCGGTGGCGTGCCGCTCAGGTGCTTGATGATCAATGCGGCAATGGCATACAGAAACGCCGCCCCCAGCGCCAGCGCAATGCCCACCAAGTACTCTTCACCGCTGCCCTGCCCTGCGCCATGGGCGCTGACGATGGCCAGCATGCCAAGGAACGCCACGCTCAGCCAGGTGAGCTTGGCCATAGTGATCTTCTCGCCCAGAAACACTGCCGCCAGCCCCACCAGCAGGAACGGCTGGACGTTGTACACCGCTGTGCCGATGGCGATCGACGCCCGCGAATAGGAAGCGAACAGCAACACCCAGTTGCCGACGATGGCCACGCCGCTGGCAATGGCCAAGAGCAAAGCCGTGCGGCTGATCACGCCGGGCTTGAGGAACCCGAACGCCGCGCAGATCACCAGCAACGTGCCAGTACCGAACACGCAACGCCAGAACACCACGTCCAGCACCGGCTGCCCGGATACCAGCACGAACCAGCCGATGGTCCCGGAAATCAGCATGGCAGCGACCATTTCCAGCGAGCCACGGCGCAACGAACTGTCCATCTCACACCTCCCATTGATGATGGCCACAGTATGCAGAGGCTGACGATTAACCTACCAGCGGATAACCAAGGCAAAATGGCCAGTGCGCCTTTACTATCAAGGGGAAATCTCTCCTTAACCTAATGAGGCGTATATGACCGATGCCATCGACCAACTCCTGATCAATGCCCTGATGGAAGATTCCCGCCGCTCACTGAAAGCACTGGCGCAGATCAGTGGCCTTTCTGCACCCAGCGTCAGCGAGCGCCTGCGCCGTCTGGAGGAGCGCGGCGTGCTGCGGGGTTACACCGTGGATGTCGATGCGCGCAGCTTTGGTTACCAATTGCAGGCCATCGTGCGCATTCGCCCGCTGCCGGGGCAGTTGCAGGAGGTGGAACGGCAGATTGTCGCGATTCCCGAGTTCACCGAGTGCGACAAGGTAACGGGCGAGGATTGCTTCATTGCCCGGCTGCATGTGCGGTCGATGGAACAGCTCGACGCCCTGCTTGACCGTATCAATGTGCTAGCTGACACCAACACGGCGATCATCAAGAAGAGCCCGGTAAAGCGGCGCTTGCCGCCGATGGACTGAGGCGCCTGGAAAACCTGACCCACCTCTGTACACATAAATGTCACCTTAGGTGCCATTTTTGTGTGCATAAGTGCTAGCAATGCCCCATTACGTTACACAGTTCGCGCAACTTAATCTGACCAAATGATCAACTAATTATCCGAACAAAAAATTAAACCTGTTCAATTGGTCAATTTATAGTTTCTTTAATTCATCAACTTAGCTTTCAGAGAGATAGATTCGAGATAGTGACAACTCGAAGTACGGTTTTTGAGTGGCATGGAACTCGCTTTTGTGTGTTCGTGTTTTGTATACAAGTTAAACAGAACATAAATACACAAGAACCCGCGACGCCGCCCCAAACCGGCCGCCGCGCCCAGAACCCAGTGATGCCAACGCTGCACTGACGAGATGGCGAGCCCGTGCGCATGCCCGCTCATCGCAGTCCACGTGCATCAGGAGCCTGCCGGAATGAGTACCAGCCTCGACCTTGCCCCTGAACTATCCGTCGCCAGCACCACCCCCGCTTCCTCCCTGACCGGCAGTGCGCCACAACTTGAACTGAGCCCGCGCCTGCATAACCGCGACCTTGCCCCGACGCGCATAGAGGGCCGCCGCTGGGGGCGCTACAGTATCTTCGCGCTGTGGACCAACGATGTGCACAACATTGCCAACTACTCTTTCGCCATGGGCTTGTTCGCCCTGGGCCTGGGCGGCTGGCAGATACTCTTGTCATTGGCGATCGGCGCCGCGCTGGTGTACTTCTTCATGAACCTGTCCGGCTACATGGGGCAGAAGACCGGCGTGCCGTTCCCGGTGATCAGCCGCATCGCCTTCGGCATCCATGGCGCGCAGATCCCTGCGCTGATCCGTGCAGTGATTGCCATCGCCTGGTTCGGCATCCAGACCTACCTGGCCTCTGTAGTGCTGCGCGTGCTACTCACGGCCGTGTGGCCGCAACTCGCCAGCTATGACCAGGACAGCATCCTCGGCCTGTCGAGCCTGGGCTGGGTGTGCTTCGTGGCGATCTGGCTGGTGCAACTGGTGATCCTCGCCTACGGCATGGAGATGGTGCGCCGCTACGAGGCATTCGCCGGCCCGGTGATCCTGCTGACCGTGGCCAGCCTGGCGGTGTTCATGTACTTCAAGGCCGATGCGCGCATCGCCTGGTCGGTGGCCGAGCCGCTGACCGGTTACGAGATGTGGCGCAACATATTCGCCGGCGGCGCGCTGTGGCTGGCGATCTACGGCACCCTGGTGCTCAACTTCTGCGACTTCGCCCGTTCCTCGCCGTGCCGCAAGACCATCCGCGTAGGCAACTTCTGGGGCCTGCCGGTGAACATCCTGGTCTTCGCGGTCATCACCGTGGTGCTGTGCGGCGCACAGTTCCAGATCAATGGCCAGATCATCGACAGCCCGACCCAGATCGTTGCCAGCATCCCCAACACCGCTTTCCTGGTGCTCGGTTGCCTGGCCTTCCTGATCGTCACCGTTGCGGTGAACATCATGGCCAACTTCGTCGCCCCGGCCTTCGTGCTGAGCAACCTGGCGCCGCGGCACCTGAACTTTCGCCGCGCGGGGTTGATCAGCGCCACCCTCGCCGTGTTGATCCTGCCATGGAACCTCTACAACAGCCCGCTGGTGATCGTCTACTTCCTGTCCGGCCTGGGCGCCCTGCTGGGCCCACTGTACGGGGTGATCATGGCCGACTACTGGCTGCTGCGCAAAGGCTGCATCAACGTGCCGGAGCTGTACAGCGAACACCCGGCCGGGGCCTACCACTACAGCAAGGGCATCAACCTGCGGGCGGTCGCCGCGTTCCTGCCGGCCGCGCTGCTGGCCATCGTCCTGGCGCTGGTGCCCAACTTCCATGCCATCGCGCCTTTTTCCTGGCTGATCGGTGCCGGCATCGCCGCTGCGCTGTACCTGCTGATCGCCCCGCGCAACCGCCATTACGCTGATGTCAGCGGCGAATGCATCGCCGTCGACCACAGCAGCCACTGATCAAGGAGCAGTGTTCATGCGTATTCTGATCGCCAACGTCAACACCACCGAAGCCATCACCGAGGCCATCGCCGAACAGGCCCGCAGCGTGGCGTCGCCCGGCACGCAGATCATAGGCCTGACCCCATGGTTCGGTGCCGAGTCGGTGGAGGGCAATTTCGAGAGCTACCTGGCCGCCATTGCCGTGATGGACCGCGTGCTGGCCTACGAGGGCCCGTACGATGCCGTGATCCAGGCCGGCTACGGCGAACATGGCCGCGAAGGTCTGCAGGAACTGCTGAACGTGCCGGTGGTGGACATCACAGATGCCGCCGCCAGCACTGCGATGTACCTGGGCCACGCCTACTCGGTGGTGACCACCCTGGACCGTACCGTGCCACTTATCGAAGACCGCCTGAAGCTTTCGGGGCTATACGACCGCTGCGCCTCGGTGCGCGCCAGTGGCCTGGCCGTGCTGGAACTGGAGGCAGACCCGCAGCGTGCGGTACAGGCCATCGTCGAACAGGCCGAACGGGCGGTGCGCGAAGACAAGGCCGAGGTGATCTGCCTTGGCTGTGGCGGCATGGCCGGGCTGGACGAGCAGATTCGCCAACGTACCGGGGTGCCGGTGGTCGATGGCGTGAGCGCGGCGGTGACCATTGCCGAATCGTTGGTGCGGATGGGGCTGAGCACGTCCAAGGTGCGGACCTATGCCACCCCGCGGGCGAAGAAAGTGGTGGGCTGGCCGATGCGGTTCGGGCGGTAAAGCCTCAGGGGTCTTCGCCGGCCCTATCGCCGGCAAGCCGGCCCACACAGGTTGCCCCGCTGCTCTCAAATTCAGCTCAACCCAGTGGGAGTCGGCTTGCTTGCCAAGACAGTAACAGCAGATCAGGTCGGACAGCTATGCGCACCGCCATCCAGGCCCTGGCGTATGTTGCGGCTGAGCAGGCTGGCCTTGCCGTCGCGCCAGGTCAAGGTCAGAACATACAGGGTGTCGAAGTCATCGCCCTGCCAATCTTCGGTGATCACCCGGTCCTCACCCAGCGCCTTGCCGGCGACAGTATTGATCAGCTCCGGCAGGTAACCATGGGACCAGGCAGTGTAGACGGTGGCGTTGCGGTACTTGCCACTGAGCAATTCATCGGCTAGCTCATCGGTGTCGTTTGCACCGTAATCGATATTCACCGGCAGGCCGAGACGTATCGCACTCGGGGTGATGGTCATCAGTGGCCGGATGTAGCTGTAGCTCTGGTCACTGCTGCCTTCCTCGACCTCTCGTGTCGGGTTGGCTGCGAAGACGAAATCGGCGTTGCCGAAGCGCTCGGGCAGCAGCGTGGCCAAGTCCAGTGCACGGTTGAGGCCTTGACAGTTCAACTGCCCCAACCCTTCGCCGGGTTTCTCGGCATGGCGCAGAAACACCAGGGTCTGGGTGCCGTCGACCGGTTGAGCGCGGCTTTCGACCACTTCCAGTGCCAAGGGCACCGCCGCAGCGACGAGTGCGAGGCTCAGCAGCAGGTAGCGACTACGGCGGACAAACGGTGGCAACTTCATGTAGGCAGGCTCTTGTGGCAGACAGTTTCGGGTCGACCCGCCACATTGCCCTGAGGCTCAAGCCGCAAGGCATCCTTGTAGTGAATGCCATCCCTGGCCAACGAGTAGGGGTCAGAGTGCCCTCAACGCGTTTGGTTCCTCCCTGGGCAAGACTTACGTTAAGGCATACATGTTGCCGAATTATTTAAAGCCTGCCGGCCGCATCCGACACTCAGTCATCCCGCGTCAACACCTCGAGCAATTCGATCTCGAACGTCAGGTCCGAATTCGGCGGGATCGCGCCCACGCTACGTTCGCCATAGCCAAGGTGCGCCGGCACCTGCAGCGTGCGTTTGCCACCCACGCGCATGCCCATCAGGCCTAGGTCCCAGCCCTTGATCACGCGGCCCGTGCCGATCACGCACTGGAACGGCTTGCCGCGCGACCAGGACGAGTCGAACTCGCTGCCATCGGCCAGCCAGCCGGTGTACTGGGTGGTGATCAGGGCGCCTTTGACGGCGGCCTTGCCGTCGCCTTCGACGAGGTCGGTGATTTGCAGTTCGCTGCTCATGGGCATGCTCCAACGCTGAAATTCAAGGCCGCCCTTTTCTCAGGAATGCACGGGTTTGGCAAGCCGCCAGGCTCAACCCAACTGCTCGAAGGCTTGCTGTCCAGTCAATTCCTTGGTTTGGTTGGCAAAGCAGTACCAGGCAGGTTTCTGCTCGACGAATATCTGCAGGTCGAAATCCCAAGCCTCATCGCCGTCCAGCAGGCCCACCGGCACCGCGTAGAAATCGTTGGCCTTGAGCCGGTAATACAGGTGAGTGCCGCAGCGCCCGCAAAAGCCGCGCTGGGCCCAGTCGGATGAATCGTAGACGCCGGGCGAACGCCCTTCGATGACCGGCGGCTGGCTGCAGTGAACGACCAGCAACGGCCCACCGGTCCACTTGCGGCACATGCTGCAATGGCAGGCACTGATATGGGTGTTGTCGAGGGTGACCGTGAGCTTCGTGGCGCCGCACAGGCAGGTGCCTTGTTTCTCCATGACCATGGGGTGCTCCATTAGCGAGGATTGGGCCCGCAATTATAGATGCCAGGTAGGAGCGGCCTTGTGTCGCGATCAGGCCGCAACGCGGCCTCTCGAGTTACGCAATCATCATTGAACCAGGGGGCTGCTTTGCAGCCCATCGCGACACAAGGCCGCTCCACAGTGGACTACACAAACGTCTAGATGTAGACAGTACCGCGCAGGTACAACGCCGCCCGCCCGCTGATGATCACTCGGCCATTACCTGGCACCTGACAGTGCAGCTGGCCCTTGCGCGCGCCGCCCTGCTCGCAGGTCAGGATGCTCTTGCCCAACCGCTGCGCCCACAAAGGCGCAAGCGAGGTGTGCGCAGAACCTGTGACCGGGTCTTCGTTGACACCGACTCGCGGGCCGAACCAGCGCGTGACGAAATCGTATCCGCGCCCGGGCGCGGTCACGGCGATGCCACGCACATCGAAGGCCGACAAGGCGACGAAGTCAGGCTGCAGCGGGTCCAAAAGCGAGGCGTCATCGATCATCACGACATAGTCGTCGGACTGATGCACCGCACTCGCCCCGCTCAACCCCAGCGCCTTCAGCAAACCGGCGGGCGCCTCGACGGCCAGCGGCTGCTTGGCCGGGAAGTCCATGGCCAGCAAGCCGTCGGCCCCGCGGCTAACCCGCAATTCACCGCTGCGGGTGTTGAAGCGCAGCACTTCTGCCTGCTCACCCAACTGCTCGAACAGCACATAGGCCGACGCCAAAGTGGCATGGCCACACAGCTCGACCTCCACCGCCGGGGTGAACCAGCGCAGGTCGAAGGTTTCGCCATTGCGCACGAAATAGGCGGTTTCGGAGAGGTTGTTCTCTTCGGCGATACGCTGCAGCACGTCATCAGGCAGCCAGCTTTCAAGCGCGATCACTGCTGCCGGGTTGCCACCGAACGGCTCGGCGGAAAAGGCATCGACCTGGAAGATCTCGAGTTGCATGCGAACACTCCTTGTGGCCCGGGCAGCGCCGGGCAGAAACTAAAACGAAGGTTACGGACGGACTGGTGTGAGTACCGGTTCGCCGGCAAAGAAGGCCTGTAGATTGCGCAGGACCAAGGCCACCGTGTCGCGCGCCGCTTCAGGGGATTGCCCGGCCACATGCGGGGTGAGCACCGTATTGCCGAGGGCCTTGAGGGCATCGGGCACGGCCGGTTCGTCATCGAACACATCAAGTGCTGCACCCGCAAGTTGCCCGCGCTGCAGCGCGCCGACCAGGGCCTGGGTATCCACCACGCTGGCACGGGCGATGTTCACCAAATAGCCCTCGGGGCCCAAAGCCTCGAGCACCCGAGCATCGACCAGATGGTGCGTATTGGCACCGCCCGGGGTGGCCACGACCAGAATGTCGACGGCATCGGCCAGGTGCAACGGGCTGTCGTACCAGGTGTAAGGCACGCCCTGGCGCGGTGTGCGGCTGTGGTAGCTGATGTTCATGTCGAAGCCGAGGCTGGCACGTTTGGCGATAGCCAGGCCAACTGCGCCCAGGCCGAGGATGCCGAGGCGCTTGCCACTAACCGAGGGGCTGATGACCCGGTGCCACTCGCCGCGGCGGATACCGGCATCGGCGCGGGGAATGTCGCGCAGCAGGGCCAGCAGCATCGCCAGGGTGTGGTCGGCCACGGCGGCGGCATTGGCACCCGCGCCATTGGTGACGGTAATGCCACGGGCAGCGGCGGCGGCCAGGTCGACGTGTTCGTAACCGGCGCCGATCACGCAGATGATCTGCAAGTTGGGCAACGCTTGGATTTCCACAGCGGTCAGGCCCAGCGGGCCGCGGGTAAGCACCGCATCGATCTCAGCGCCCTGGCGCTGAATGGCGTCGGCACGCAGTGGCGCGGACGGTGCACGGATCAGCCGGTAGCCGGCCTGTTCGAGCAGGGGCAGGTAATCATCGACGGTTTCCACCAACACCAGGACTGTCTTGCTCATGCACCCCTCCGACTCAAATTCGAAGGGGCATTATGCGGAGTCGGCGGGCGGTACAGTCAATCTGTAAATCGCGGGTCAACTGTACTGTATCGGTTGGCCGAAAACGGCAAAACCATTACTGAGCGAACGCCCGGCCCAGCCCACCGGGTACACCACTGCTGTCGGTCTCCTGCCACGGGCCATCCGGGCTCAAAGACCAGCTCCAGCCATTGTCATAACGGTAGTAGGTGCGCTGCCGATAGAACGTATTGGGCTTCCTCTCCAATACATAAACACCCAGTTTCGGATCCCAATGGCTGGCGCCCCCCGGCGGCGGTGCAAAGCTTGCGGAGGTCCGCGGCATCGGTTTGGGGGTCGCTGCCGGTTTGCTCGGCTGCGTGGCCGGTTGGCCACCAGGCAGTGGCTTGACCACCGGCCCCTTGTGCGGCGGCACCGTTTCGATCGGTGGCGCCGGCTGTTCGTACGGCTCACGCACCGTACACGCAGACAAACCCAGGGCCAGGGTGATCAGGGTCAGGCGGACGGCGTTTCGCATGGCAGGGTTCTCTTACGGGTCGGGGCTGTCGATGGTCAGGAGCTGGGTGGCCTGGGTCTTGCTGGGCAGCGGTGCGCCCTGGCCGATCCACTCACCATGGGTGGGCTGGCCGGCGCGCGATACCCTTGCAACCAGTTGGACTTCGGCGAAGTCGGACAGTTTCATCTGCGGCATCATCGCATCGGCGTCAGACAATTCTACCTCCAGCGGCAATTGGGCAACGGTCACCCGTTTGGCCGCCAGCGGCATGGGCGGGCCGTTGGTAGCCCGGGCGAAGATGAACACAGTGTCGTCGGGCTTGACCTTGTCCTTGAGCGCCGGGGCCAGCTCTACCCGCACCTTCAGGCGTGCCGCCACCGGGGTCTCGGGCTTGCCGGTATTGCCACCCAGGCGCTCTGCCGCACGGTCGATGCCGCCTTGCAAGGCCGCCCGCGAGGCATCGCCTTCAGGCAACTGCGCCAGCAGGCGGTTCCAGTAGTCGATGGCTTCCTGGTAGCGCTCGCCCTCAAAGGCCGCAATGCCGCGCAGGCCAAGGCTGGTCACTTCGTTCGGGTCGGCCTTGAGCGCCTCGTCGGTCAGCGCCTGCACCTGTGCGCTCCACTGCTTGTTGGCAGCGAAATACAGGGCCTGGGCCCATTGGCCGAGCAATTCGGGCTGGCGACCGGCCAGGGCCACGGCGCGCTCGTAGGCCTTGGCCGCATCTGCCGGGCGCTGTTCGGCCATGTAGGCGCGGCCCAGGAAATACAGGCCTTCGGCCGAATCCGGCTGAGCCTGGACGGCGCGCTCAAGGCGCGTGGTCATTTCTTCCATCGTCTTGGGCGCAGCAGCGAACTCCTGAGTCAGCTCCACTTTGTCCGCAGCACCAAAGTGCAGATACAGATCAAGCGCCACCACCGGCACCAGTACTGCGGCCAGCAGTGGCAGCACCTTGCCCAAGTGCCCCTGGCGCGGCGCTTCGGCGCCTTCGGTATCGGCCAGCAGTTCACGGGCGGCCTCATCGCGGCCGCTGGCCAGTTGCGCGTCATCCAGCACACCGGCGGCCTGTTGGGCAGCCAGTTCGGCGACACGTTCCTGATACAGCGCCACGTTCAGCGCAGTACGGTCTTCTTCCTGCTGCTGGCGACGGCCACGCAGGGTCGGGATCAGCAGAAAGCCGAGGGCGGCGAGCAGCAGCAGGCCCGCACCAAGCCAGAATTCAGTCATGGTTCTGTTCTTTATCCAGCAGTTTGGCGAGACGCTCGCGTTCTTCGAGAGACAACTCGTGCGAGCCTTGGGTAGCCGGCACACGGCGGCGGCGGACAATCACCGCCAGCACCGCAAAGCCACCGACCAGCAGAATGCCCGGGCCGAACCAGAGCAGCCAGGTACGCCCAGTGAGGGCAGGCTTGTAGCGCACGAAGTCGCCATAGCGGTCGACCATGAAGTCGACGATCTGCTGATTGCTCTTGCCTTCGCCCAGCATGCGGAAGATCTCGCGGCGCAGGTCGGCGGCAATCGGTGCGTTGGAGTCGGCGATGTCCTGGTTCTGGCACTTGGGGCAGCGCAGTTCCTTGGTCAGTTGCTGATAACGCTCACGCTCGGCGTCGTCGCGGAACTGGTACGTATCGATGGCCGCCCTGGCCATGCCGGCAACACTCAAACCCAGTACAACGGCCGCAAGCCAGCGCCTCATGGCTTGGCCTCGTCGACCAGGCCCTGATACAGCGGTGCCAGTTGCTCGCGCCACACGGTGGCATCGACGACGCCCACATGCTTGTAGCGGATGATGCCCTTGGCGTCGATCAGGAAGGTTTCCGGCGCGCCATAGACGCCCAGGTCCAGGCCCAGGCTGCCCTGCTCGTCGCGAATATCCAGCTGGTACGGGTTGTGGAACTCGGCCAGCCACTTCAGGGCGGCAGCATTGTCGTCCTTGTAGTTGATGCCGTAGATCACCACGCCCTGCCCGGCAAGCTGGTTGAGGTAAGGGTGCTCGACCTTGCACGACGGGCACCAGGTGGCCCATACGTTGACCAGCGCCGGGCGGCCTTGCAGGTCGGCCTGGGTCAGGGTGCGATCGCCCTGGGTCGAGGCCAGGGAAAACGCCGGGAACGGCTTGCCGATCATTGCCGAGGGCAGCTCGTCGGGCTTGAGGAACAGGCCCTTGTAGAGGAAAACGGCCAACAGCAGGAATACCGCCAGTGGCACCACCATGATCCAACGCTTCATGCAGCTGCTCCAGACACGCCCAGGACATCACGCACCCGGGTCTTGACCTTGACGCGGTAGCGCCGGTCGAGGGCCGCCAGCAAACCGCCCAGGCCGGTCAAAAGACCGCCCAGCCAGATCCAGCGGACGTAAGGCTTGATATGCACGCGCACGGCCCAGGCGCCGTTGTCCAGCGGCTCGCCCAAGGCAACGTACAGGTCGCGGGTGAAACCGGCATCGATGCCGGCCTCGGTCATCATCGACTGCTGCACGGTATAGAGCCGCTTCTCTGGGTGCAGCGTGGTCACTTCACGGCCATCGCGGCTGACGACGACGGTGCCCTTGTCGGAAATGAAGTTCGGCCCTTCGAAGTGCTTGGCGCCCTGGAACAGGAACTGATAACCACCCAGCTCCACGCTTTCACCCGGGGCCAGGCGCAGGTCACGCTCGGCACTGTTGTTGCTCGACAGCACCACGCCAAGGGCGCACACCGCAAGCCCCAAGTGCGCCAGCTGCATGCCCCAGTAGCTGCGCGTCAGGCCACGCACGCCTTTGGCCAGGCCCTTGTGGCGGGTCTTGTCGAAAATGTCGCGCAACCCGCTGAGCACTACCCAGGCTGCCAGGGCAAAAGCGGTAAGGGTCGGCCAGTCGAAGTCGTCGACGATGAACCCGGCCACTGGCGCCAGCACTGCGCTCGCGATCAGTACCGGCGTCATCATGCTCGCCAACCACTTGCCTGGGGTGTCCTTCCAGCGCACCACCACACCGATGCCGAGCACCACCATCAGCAGTGCCATCAGCGGCAGGAACAAGGCATCGAAGTACGGCGGGCCCACCGACAGCTTGGCCCCGGTCAGGGCATCGAGCACCAACGGGTAGAGGGTGCCGAGCAGGATCATCGAAGCCGCCACCACCAGCACCAGGTTGTTGGCCAGCAGCAGCGTCTCGCGCGACCACAGGGCAAAGCCCACCTGGCTTTTGACCACTGGGGCACGCAGGGCGAACAGGGTCAGCGAACCACCGACCACGAACAGCAGGAAGATCAGGATGAACACGCCACGTGAAGGGTCGGAGGCGAACGCATGCACCGAGGTCAGCACGCCGGAACGCACCAGGAACGTCCCCAGCAGGCTCAGCGAGAACGCGGCAATCGCCAGCAGCACGGTCCAGCTCTTGAACACGCCGCGTTTTTCCGTCACCGCCAGCGAGTGGATCAGTGCCGTGCCCACCAGCCAAGGCATGAAAGAAGCGTTTTCCACCGGGTCCCAGAACCACCAGCCGCCCCAGCCCAGTTCGTAATAGGCCCACCAGGAGCCCAAGGTGATGCCCACGCCGAGAAACGCCCAGGCAATGATGGTCCAGGGCCGCGACCAGCGCGCCCACGCAGCATCCAGGCGCCCCCCCAGCAGCGCGGCGATGGCGAAGGCGAAGGCCACCGAAAAGCCCACATAGCCCATGTACAGCATCGGCGGGTGAACGATCAGGCCAAAGTCCTGCAGCAGCGGGTTGAGGTCACGGCCATCGGTCGGCACTTGCGGCAGCAAACGCTGGAACGGGTTGGAGGTGATGATCAAAAAGCTCAGGAAGCCCACACTGATCATGCCCATCACCGCCAGCACCCGCGCCAGCATCACTTGCGGCAACTGGCGCGAGAACACCGACACGGCGAAAGTCCAGCCACCGAGAATCAGCGCCCACAGCAGCAACGAGCCTTCGTGCGCGCCCCACACGGCACTGAACTTGTAGTACCAGGGCAAGGCGCTGTTGGAGTTGCTGGCCACGTACGCAACCGAGAAGTTGTCGGTCATGAAGGCGTGGGTCAGGCAAACGAAAGCAAAGGCCAGGAAGGCAAATTGGCCCCAGGCCGCCGGACGTGCCAGGCTCATCCACAGGCTGTCGCCGCGCCAGGCGCCGAGCAACGGCACGGTCGCCTGCACAACGGCGAAACAGATCGCCAGGATCATCGCCAATTGGCCCAGTTCAGGGATCACCAACGCCGCATTCATGGTTTGGCCTCCGCGCCACTGGCGGCCTGGCCGCTTTCCTTCAGGGCCTTGGTGACTTCTGGCGGCATGTATTTCTCATCGTGTTTGGCCAGCACTTCATCGGCCACCACCACACCCTCGGCATTGAGCTTGCCCAGGGCGACGATGCCCTGCCCTTCGCGGAACAGGTCGGGGAGGATGCCGCGGTAGGTGATTGGCACCGACTTGTTGAAGTCGGTGACCACGAAACGCACATCAAGGGAGTCGCCCGAGCGCTGCAGCGAGCCCTTCTCGACCATGCCGCCTGCGCGGATGCGGGTGTCCAGCGGCGCCTCGCCATTGGCGATCTGCGTCGGTGTGTAGAACAGGTTGATGTTCTGTTGCAGGGCGCTCAGGGCAAAGCCGACGGCAACCGCCACCCCGACCAGCAGGCCGAGTATCAGTAACAGGCGTTTCTTGCGCTGCGGATTCACTGGTTGTTCTCCCGGCGCAGACGGCGCGCCTCATCTTGCAGATAGCGACGGCGGGCCAGCAACGGCGCGGCGACATTGACCGCCAGCACTGCCATGCAGATGGCGTAGGCCGACCAGACATACAGGCCATGGTGGCCCATGGCGAGGAAATCGCCGAATGAAGAAAAGCTCATCACACGGCCCTCCGGCCCAGGCTGTTCAATACTTCTTCCCTGACCCAACTGGCCCGCGCTTCGCGCTTGAGTACTTCAAGGCGCATGCGCAGCAACAGCACGGCGCCGAAGAAGCAGTAGAAGCCCAGCGCCGTGCACAGCAGCGGCAGCCACATCTCGGCGGGCATGGCCGGTTTTTCGGTCAGGGTGAAGGTGGCGCCCTGGTGCAGGGTGTTCCACCACTCCACCGAATACTTGATGATCGGGATATTGATAACCCCAACGATGGCCAGCACGGCACAGGCCTTGGCCGCGCTGTCACGGTTACTGATTGCCTGGCCCAGGGCGATGATGCCGAAGTACAGGAACAGCAGAATCAGCATCGACGTGAGCCGCGCATCCCAGACCCACCAGCTGCCCCAGGTCGGCTTGCCCCAGATGGCCCCGGTCACCAGCGCCACGGCAGTCATCCAGGCGCCGATGGGCGCTGCGCACTGCAGGGCCACATCCGCCAGCTTCATCTTCCACACCAGCCCCACCACGCCAGCCACCGCCAGCAGCACGTAGCACGATTGTGCAAGCATGGCCGCCGGCACGTGGATATAGATGATGCGGAAGCTGTTGCCCTGCTGGTAGTCCTGGGGGGCAAAGGCCAGGCCCCAGATCACCCCCGTCACCAGCAGCAGGATGGCCGATACGGTCAGCCACGGCAGCATGCGGCCGCTGATGGCATAGAACCATTTTGGGGAGCCAAGCTTGTGGAACCACGTCCAGCTAATTTTCATCAGGGTACATCCAGGGTATTAGCCGGGCTTGAGAGCCCGGGACTCGTTATTCACCGACGCTGATCTTCAGGCCGGCCGCTATCGCAAAGGGTGCCAGTGTCACCGCCAGGGCCGTAAGGCTGGCCAGCCAGAGCAGATGGCCGGTCGCCGGCATATTTTGCAACGCCGCCTGCAACGCACCACTGCCCAGGATCAATACAGGGATATACAACGGCAGAATCAGCAATGCCAGCAGCAACCCACCGCGCTTGAGGCCAACCGTCAGCGCCGCACCTACCGCACCCAGCAGGCTCAGCACTGGCGTACCCAGCAACAGCGAGCCCAGCAGCACCGGCAGGCAATGGCTTGGCAGCCCCAGCATCAGTGCCAGCAGTGGCGCCAACAATACCAGCGCCAGCCCGGAAAAGATCCAGTGCGCCAGCACCTTGGCCAGCACCAGCACTGCCAGAGGGTGCGGCGACAGCACCCACTGTTCCAGCGAGCCGTCTTCGAAATCGCTGCGAAACAGGCCATCGAGCGACAGCAGCACTGCCAGCAGGGCCGCCACCCAGACCAAACCGGGCGACAAGGTTTGCAACAATTGACTTTCCGGCCCAACCGCCAGCGGGAACAGCGCCACCACGATAGCGAAGAACACCAAAGGGTTGGCCAGTTCCGCCGGGCGGCGGAACAACAGGCGCGCTTCACGGCGCAATAACAGAATGAATACGCTCATGCCGCCCATTGCCCCAGGTTCAGTTCGCGATAGCCGGAGGGCTTTTGGTCAAGCGTGTGGTGGGTGGTCAGCACCACCGTGCCGCCGCGCTCGCAATGGCGTGCCAGATGGGCCTCCAACTGCGCGACCCCTTGCTTGTCCAGCGCGGTGAAGGGTTCATCGAGGATCCACAACGGCGGGCTGTGCAAGTACAGCCGGGCAAGCGCTACACGGCGCTGCTGCCCGGCAGACAGGGTATGGCAGGGAACATCTTCGAAACCGCGCAAGCCGACCGCTTCCAGAGCAGCCCAGATCGCTTCGGCTGTGGCAGGCTGGTGCAAGGCACACAGCCAGGCCAGGTTTTCTTCAGCGCTGAGCAAGTCCTTGATACCGGCAGCATGGCCGATCCACAGCAGGATGCTGGCCAGCGCATGGCGTTGTTCGGCCAACGGCTTGCCGCCCAGCAGGATCTGCCCGGCAGTCGGCTGCATCAGCCCGGCCAACAGGCGCAGCAGGCTGGTCTTGCCGCTGCCGTTGGGGCCGCTGATCTGCAGCATGTCGCCTGGCCGCAGCTCGAAATCCAGGTGCTCGAACAGCAGGCGCCAGTCGCGCTCGCAGGCCAGGCCCACGGCTTGGAGGTGAAGGGTCACGGTTTCGCCTTATCCAGTTTACGGCTCAAGTCGCCCCCCTGGCTGCCGTTATACTGGCAGTGGCGGACGGCCGGCATTATTACATGCGCTGCCCCGCTGCCAAGAGGGCGGGCTCGACAGGTTGTATACAATCATGACTGAAATCAATAGTCTCGGCGCACAAAACGTCGTCAACCCGCAGGCGATCAAGGCGGCGCTGACCGGCGAGCTGCTGAACCTGACCCAGGCACAACCCGGGCTGCTCAAGCCTGGCGAGACCGCCCAGGCCGAGGTACTGACGCTGCGCCAGTCAGGTGGCGAGTTTCAACTGGTGCTCAAGCTGATCCAGGCCAACGGCAAGCAGAACCAGCTGCAGGTCACCACCAGCCAACCCATCCCTCAAGGCAGCCAGATCACCGTCAGCCAGCCAGAGAGCAACCGCCTCGCGGTAATGGTGCAACAGGCCAGCGCCAGCAACGTCACCCTCCTCACTCAACTCGATACCAGCAAGGTGCCTGTCGGCACCCTCCTGCAAGGCAAGGTCCTGACCAACCAGGCACTTGCCCTTGGCCCTGGTGCCGCCACCAGCTTTCGCGCGCTGGTGAGCTTGCTCAACAGCGCACAGGCAGGCGCCGTCCTGACCATCGACAGCCCGCGCCCGTTGCCGGTCGGCAGCCTGCTCAGCGCGCTGGTGCAAGGCGACCAGTCGCTACGCTTCGTGCCGCTCAGCGGCCGTCAGGAGCAATTGAACATCGCCCAGCAGCTGCTCACCCAACAGGGCCGCCAGGCCTCCTTGCCCGGCCTGCTCAACGCTTTGCAGCGAATAGCCAGCGACCCGAGCGGCAACGGCGAACTGCGCACCAGCGCCGAGCGCCTGCTGGCCAGCCTGCCGGACGCTCGCCAACTGGGCGATGGCAAAGCGTTTGCCCAGGCCTTGAGCAACAGCGGGGCATTCCTTGAAGCGAAACTGCTTGGCGGCCAGAGCACACACGTGGCAACCGACCTGAAGGCCCATCTGATCAGGCTGGTGGCCCAGGCCTCGGCGTACGCACCGGCAAGTCCTGCCTTCGTCTCGACCACCTTGGCCCAGGCTTTGCCAACCATGGCACGCGGCGCCCTGGGCATGCTCGAGCGGGCGAGCCCGAAGCAACAGCCAGGCGGGTTTCCGCTGCCCTCCCGGTTGCTGCAGGCCATGGAACACGAAGGCGACCTGCAGCAGCTGCTGCGCCTCGCCGCCGCGGCCATCTCGCGCCTGCAAAGCCACGCCCTGAGCAGCCTGCAACAATCCGGCAGCTTGGAAAACGGCAACCTGCAGACCACCTGGCAAACCGAGATACCCGTGCGCCATGGCCTGGATTTCATTCCGCTTCAGGTCAAGCTGCAGCGCGAGGAAACCGCACAGCAACAAGCTGACCGGGAGCGTGAACAACAGGACCCACTGCAGGCGCTGTGGCGCATCGACCTGGCCTTCGACCTGGCACCGCTCGGCCCCCTGCAGGTGCAGGCGCAACTGAGCCAGGGCCGGCTGTCCGGCCAGTTGTGGGCTGAACGTGAACAAACCGCCCGGCTGATCGACAGCCAGCTCGGCGCGCTGCGTGAACGCCTTCTGGCCCGCGGATTGGACGTTGGCGACCTCGAATGTCATCCCGGCATCCCGCCTCAAGGGCCGCGCACACGTGTGGAACAACGCTGGGTGGACGAAACCGCATGAGCAGCAAGCAACCGCGTCAGGCCATCGCCCTGAGCTACGATGGCCAGCAAGCCCCCACCCTGAGTGCCAAAGGCGACGATGAACTGGCCGAGGCCATCCTGGCGCTGGCACGTGAACATGAAGTGCCGATCTACGAGAACGCTGAGCTGGTGCGCCTGCTGGCTCGCCTGGAGCTGGGCGAGCAGATTCCCGAAGCGCTGTACCTGACCATCGCCGAGATCATCGCCTTCGCCTGGCAATTGCGCGGCAAAGTCCCTGTTGGCTTCGACGACGAGCCAGCCCAAAGCCGTGACATCACCCCGCAAACATTGCGTCTGCCCTCGGGTTGATACGGTGAGGCGCGCGGGCGATCGCTAAAGGCCGGTGAACAACCCCACAATTAATTAGCCCCACCCCCCTCTCTGCACAAGTCACTTTTGCCAGCCCTTCCCCGCTGCGAAAGTGAATTCCATGAAGAACCGATACGTAAATGCCAAGGGTGTGCAATATGTGCGCGACAGCCTCGCCGGTTTTCCGCGCCCGGACCGGGCAGCAGCCGACGCCATACGCCAGTGGGCCAAAGAACGCACCATAGACCTTGACCCCGACAGGGTCGATGCCGTCACGCTGCACTGCCAGTTCAACCCCAAGCTCGGCTGGGTTGCCGTCATTGCGCAGAAAATGACACTGACCCAAGCGGTGCTGTCGAACTGGCAAGGTGAATCGGCCAACAACTGGCTGGGCGCGGCAATCGGTGCGCCTTGGGCCGGACATCTACCCGATGGCCCGCTGACCATCGTCGACAGCCTGTGCGAACAAAGCCTGCTGGACAACCACTCACCGTATGGCGTCTACAACGGCCTGTTCAGGCATAGCGACAAGCAGCAATACAACGCCAGCAATCATGTTCCACTGGACGCCGAGGCCTTTGAGTCCTTTATCTGGGAGCTGGACTTGCACGAGCATTACAAGTCGATGCTCGACAGCTACTGGGATGCTCACCTGGACCACTACCGCATCGGTGCAAAAATCAACTTCATCGCCGCCTGCAACAAGCAAGCGGCCGAAGGCAGCCTCACTGACGCTGGCAGGCAACTGGCCTGGCAGGCATGCGGCCTGGAAGCTGCGGCCCCGGTGCTGCGCAGCGACGGCACGGTCAGCAGCAAACCGAGGGTACGGACCAGGCTGCTGAATGTGTACGGTTATGCGGCCACCGACCTGCTGTGTATAAACGACGCCGTCAGCGACCTGGTTCTGCTCTACATTCCGGGCAACGCTTCGCCGCTGCATGAGTTCAGGGGCAAACAGGCGCTGCTGGACTGGTTCGCCGAACAATGCCGTGCTCCCGATAAACGCGATGCTCTTCAAGCCCACTTCGCGCTTGCTGACCGCGAAGACGGTTTGAGCTACAGCGGCCTTCACACTGCCCTATGTGGCCTTGGCAGCTATCCAGAACCCTATCATCTGGACAGCAACCGCCCCGGTTTCACGGCAGAAGGCATCTGGCCACCAAAGGACTACATCAACTACAAGGCCAAGGACTACAGCCCGCTGATCCAGGGCGACCTGTTCCTTACCTTGGCCAAACGCCAGAAGCAGCGCAGCTACCAGGATGCGAGTTTCATCATCACCAGCGACCGTGAGGTGACCAAGGCCAGGTGGCGCGGCTACCTGAACTCAGCGATCAACCTGCTGGCACCCCTGGCTTTGGTGGTCCCCGAGCTGGCCCCGCTGTTCGCCCTGGGCGGCGTCGCCCAGTTTGGCCTGGGCCTGGACCAGGCCATTGAAGGCAAGAGCGCACAACAGAAAGCCGAAGGCGTCAGTACGTCGGTCTTCGGGTTGCTCAATGCAGCGCCGTTGATCACTGCCGGCTTGTCCGAAGCCCCCACGCTGCTGCGCATCAAAAACGATGGTTTCGTGCTACCCAGCAGGGTCAACGGGAAACCTGGCTACCCATTGAGCCCCATCACGCCGCCCCACCTGCCGCTGGCCGAAGTGGCTGATTATTTCCATATCCCGGACCCTATTGCACCACTGGCTGACGCAAACACTGCCGTTGCCGGGGCAATCATCAGGACTCCTCGCTACGACGGTACGCCTGACCTGCTAGCCGCAATGATCGGGGGTTATCAGGCAGAAATGCTTTACGACATGCAAACAGATGCGTTTCGCCTGCAAAGCGATCTCAATGAAGTCGAGCCGACCTATTACATCGCAACGCCGGGCTCGCTCAACCTGGTTGAAGTAGATGTGCGAACGCGTCCGGTCACCAATGCCATGCGCATGGCAACCCTGCGTGCATTGGGCGTGGACTTGAAGCTCCCCATCGATTTGCCCGCGCCACACGCCGCAGACCTGCGCCCGATCCCCAAGCAGATCCTCAACGTGTGGGTGGGCGACAAGGTCATTCCGGACTTGTTGATCGACAACGTCGCCAGCAACGCCCTGAAAGTGCAGGATACGCAGTACGCGCTGCGTCTCTATCTTTCCAGGGCCGAGCCTGCTGCCTTCCAGGAAAACCTGGCTCGCCTGACAGCGCATGCCCCGGGGGTCGAGGTACTGGCACTTGAAGACCAGCCGTTCTATGCAAGCTTGCGGGGCAGCGACAACTACACCCAGTATCAGGCGGCGATCGACGGGAACGGCGGCGTGGCCAGCAACTTTGCCTCCGCCGCAGACATCTTGCGCTTTGCCCTGCTAGAGCACGAGGGAGGCTTGTACATGGACATCGACGATGCATTGCTGGCACCGGGTGAGTACCCTTCGGTCATCGGCGGTGTACCCAGGGGGCAGCCGGGTGAGCGGCTTGATGACGTGACACTCGCCACCACCGAAAGCGGCCTGCTGCTCTACCCCCCTGTGTCCAATGAAAAAATGGGCATGAACACCCTCTATAACAGCAGCCTGATAGGCAGCCATGCGGGTAATCCGACACTAAGGGCAATCCTCGAAGAGATGCATGCGCGCTACCTGGAGGAACCAGGCTTCTACGACAGCAAGCCTACCCTGCAAACTGACCCGCACGGCTTCTATCAATATGCCCAGACCCTTTGCCGCCTCACCGGGCCGAGGCTGCTCACCGACATGGTCGATCGCCACCTGCCAGAGCTCGGCGTCATGCGCCAGATCATCAACCTGTACGCCTTCCCCCGAACCCACTCATGGCAGTTCGTGAACCTTACTGACTTGCGGGCGGTGCAAAGGCAGATGCTCCCGCTTGACCGGGTTGCCAGGATCGGCGGATTCAATTCCTGGGTCAGGCCCTGAGCGGCATATTCATTGGGGTTTGTGTGAGCCGCAGACTGGCTTGAACGAGCCGGTACAGAAAAGGAAAAGGCGACCTGGGTCGCCTTTTCAACTACTCGCTGCTTCAACTACTCGCTACGATGCAACTTGCTCATCAGCTCGGCCTCGGCTTGCGTCAATCCGCAGCTTTCGGTCAACTCCGACACACTCGCCCCCATCCCTACCAGTTTGGCCGCCTGGCTGAAGGTGACATTGCTCGGGTCGCGTTGCTCCAGACGCTCCAACCGGTCTGGCAAGGTGGCCACCACCGCGCGCAACTCATGGATGGCTTCACCCATGCGCACGGTACCGTTCTGGTAGTCATCCAGGCGCTTGGCCAGGTCCTTGATGCGCTGGTCACGCACCGCATCGCCCTGGGCCTGCTGGGCAGCGAGTTCGCGCTGGCGCTTGCTGTAGTTGAGGAAGAACCACAGGCTCAGCGCCCACAACAGCGCCAGGAAGATGACAGCAACCTCGAAAATCAACTCAGATGTTCTCCAGCTCGGACCACTCTTCCTCGGTCATCATCTTGTCCAGCTCGACCAGGATCAACAGTTCTCCATTCTTGTTGCATACACCCTGGATGAACTTGGCCGACTCTTCGTTACCCACGTTCGGTGCAGTCTCGATCTCCGACTGACGCAGGTAGACCACCTCGGCGACGCTGTCGACGAGGATGCCGACCACTTGCTTGTCAGCCTCGATGATGACGATACGGGTGTTGTCGGTCACCTCGGTAGGCATCAGGCCGAAGCGCTGACGGGTATCGATCACCGTCACCACATTGCCACGCAGGTTGATGATACCCAGCACGTAGCTCGGCGCACCCGGTACCGGGGCGATCTCGGTGTAGCGCAGGACTTCCTGCACCTGCATGACATTGATGCCGTAGGACTCGTTGTCCAGACGGAAGGTTACCCATTGCAGAATCGGATCTTCCGAACCTTGTGCAGACGACTTTTTCATTCCCCTAGCCCTCAAATTCCGCCGATGGCGGTGTGTTCGCAGTTATTTGTGTTTGGCATGCAACTGCTTGACCGCGCCACTGGCGATCAGCTCGGCCAGTTCGGCGACGTCCAGCAGCGCACACATGTGTTCGATCACCGTGCCGGCCAACCACGGTCGCTGGCCACGCTGGCTGCGCCATTTGATCTCGGACGGGTCCAGGCGCAGCGAACGGCTGACCTGATGCACCGCCAGCCCCCATTCGTAGCCCTGAACGGAAATGACGTAGTGCAGGCCCTGGCGGAAATCGTCCCGGTAGCGATCCGGCATGACCCAGCGCGCCGTGTCCAGCACCTTCAGGTTGCCCGCCTGACAGGTGAGGATGCCAAGGAACCAGTCCGGCTGGCCGAACAGCGGCGTCAGCTCCTGGCCCTCCAGGCTGTAGATAGAGCCCAGGCACACCAGCGGCACCGCCAGCGTCAGCCCGGCGACGTCGAACAGCAGGCACTCGAAGGGCTCGGCCGCCCAGGCCGGGCGACCATCGACCGTTGCCGGTGGCACGGGCGCACTCGGCGCGGGCAGGTTGACTTCAACCAGCGGCGCGACGGGCTCGGGCGATTGAACCTGGGTCAGTACAGGAATGGCGGCTTCGGCCACCACCTTGGTCTCGACCACCGCCACGACCGGCGCTTCGACCGGCAAGACGGTCGCAAGCACCCCGGCCTGCGGTTCGGCAAAAGGCCTTGCCGGGATGCTGACTGCAGGGCTCTGGACCTGCGGCTGCGCATCTCGGGCCTGTTCTTCGCGCACGGCAGCGGCAAATTCGTCGCTCGCAGCCGGCAGGTCAAGAATGCCCTCAGCCTCGGTGGCTTCCTGCAGCAGACCATCCAGATAGGATTGCAGGGCCAGTTGCGGCCGGGTACCGGTCTTCACCGTCATGAAGCCACCTGTACTGCAGTCTTGTAGGTGAGCAGGTGCTTGAGCAATGCCCGGTAAGCGATCACGCCGCGGCTCTTGCCATCGAACTGTGACGGCGTGACGCCGTTGCGGCTGGCATCGCGCAAGCGCGTATCGACCGGAATGTAGCCCTGCCATACCTGATGCTCATAGGCATCACGTAGCACTTTCAGCGTACCCAGCGAGGCCTGGGTACGGCGGTCGAACAGGGTCGGCACGATCTGGTACGGCAAGGCCTGCTTGCGCGAACGGTTGATCATGGCCAGCGTGCCGATCATGCGCTCCAGGCCCTTGACCGCGAGGAACTCGGTCTGCACCGGAATCACCAGTTGCTGGCTGGCGGCCAGTGCATTGACCATCAGCACCCCGAGCAGCGGCGGGCTGTCGATCAGGGCGAAGTCGAAGTCCTGCCACAGCTGCGCCAGACTCTTGGCGATCACCAGGCCCAGGCCACTCTGCCCCGGCGACTGACGCTCCAGCACCGCCAATGCGGTACTCGAGGGCAGCAGCGAGATACGCTGGTCGCTGGTGGGCAGCAGCAGTTGCCCGGGCAAGCCATCCGGCACCTGGCCCTTGTGCAGGAACAGGTCGTAACAGCTGTGCTCCAACGCATCGGGGTTGTGCCCGAAATAGCTGGTCATCGAACCATGCGGGTCGAGGTCGACGACGACCACGCGCTTGCCCGCCTCGGCCAGCAAACCGGCCAGGGCGATAGTGGTGGTGGTCTTGCCGACCCCGCCTTTCTGATTGGCTACTGCCCAGACTCTCATAGGACAACTCTTGATTCATGGAGGCCGCTGCCCCCTGTGCGATCCGGTTTTCCGGACCGCAATGGGTTTGCGGTGACAGAGAATTGACGAGTCACTGCCCCGCCATCGCTGCTGGGGTTGCCGGTGCACTTTGTGTGCCAGCGCGGCGCAAGGCAGCGTCCGGTGTGGCGTTGGCACTGCCGGAGCCGGTCAGGCTGCGGCGTACTTCAAGGTTGCGGGAGATCACCAGCACCACACGGCGGTTTCGCGCCCGGCCCTCAGCAGTGTCATTGCCGGCCACAGGCTGATATTCGCCATACCCCACCGAGGCCATGCGCGCCGGGTTGACGCCTTCCATCGCCAGCAGGCGGACGATGCTCGCCGCCCGCGCCGAAGACAGCTCCCAGTTGGTCGGGTATTGCGCGGTACGGATCGGCAGGTTGTCGGTAAAGCCTTCGACGTGCACCGGGTTGGCGAACGGCTTGAGGATATTCGCCACCTTCTCGATGATGTCGAAAGCCTTGTCGCTGGGCATGGCATCGCCACTGCCGAACAGGAGCGAGGAATTCAGCTCGATCTCCACCCACAGCTCGTTTCCGCGGATGGTCATCTGGTCGGACTTGATCAGGTCACCGAAGGCATCGCGTACGTCGTCACTGATGGCTTTGAGTGGGTCGACGCTGCTCTGCGCAAGGCCTGCGTCGGTCTGCTCGCTGTCATTGATCAACGGCTCGGCCGGCTTGATGCTGAGCGGTTGCTCATCGCCGATAGGGATTGGCTTCATGCTCCGCTCAGGGTCGTTGAACACCCCGAGCAGTGCTTGCGAAATGACCTTGTACTTGCCTTCGTTGATCGAGGAAATCGAGTACATGACCACGAAAAAAGCGAACAGCAAGGTGATGAAGTCGGCGTACGACACCAGCCAGCGCTCGTGATTTTCGTGTTCTTCGGTATGGCGACGGCGACGCATGGGTTACTCCATGAAGCCTTGCAGCTTCAACTCGATCGAACGCGGGTTCTCACCCTCGGCAATCGACAACAGGCCTTCGAGCAGCATTTCGCGGTAGCGCGACTGGCGCATGACAATGGCCTTGAGCTTGCTCGCAACCGGCAGCAGGATCAGGTTGGCACTGGCCACGCCATAGATGGTGGCAACGAACGCCACAGCGATGCCGTTGCCCAACTGCGACGGGTCGGCCAGGTTGCCCATCACGTGGATCAGGCCCATCACCGCACCGATGATACCGATGGTCGGCGCATAGCCACCCATGCTTTCGAATACCTTGGCAGCCTGGATATCGCGGCCTTCCTGGGTGAGAAAATCGACTTCGAGGATACTGCGAATGGCCTCGGGCTCGGCACCGTCAACCAGCAGCTGCAAGCCCTTGCGGGCATACGGGTCGGGCTCGCCATCGGCCACACCTTCCAGGCCCAGCAGGCCTTCCTTGCGTGCGGTCAGGCTCCAGTTCACCACCCGGTCGATACCGCCAGCCAGGTCAACCCGTGGCGGGAAGATGATCCAGCGCAAGATCTGCAAGGCACGCTTGAACGATGACAACGGTGACTGCAAAAGCGCCGCCGCCAGGGTACCGCCCAACACGATCAGGGCTGCCGGGCCATTGAGCAGCGCCCCGACATGGCCCCCTTCGAGAAAGTTGCCACCGACGATGGCGACGAAGGCCAGGATCAGACCGATCAGGCTAAGGACATCCATCAGACACACGCCTCGACCAGGTGCTTGCCGATCTCATCCAGGCTGTACACCGCATCGGCCAGGTTGGCTTTGACGATGGCCATGGGCATGCCATAGATCACGCAACTGGCTTCATCCTGGGCCCACACGGTGCTGCCGCCCTGCTTGAGCAGGCGTGCACCTTCACGGCCGTCGGCGCCCATGCCGGTGAGTACCACCGACAGCACCTTGTCACCATACGACTTGGCTGCCGAACCGAAGGTGATGTCCACGCAGGGCTTGTAGTTCAAGCGCTCGTCACCGGGCAGGATCTTCACCGTGCCCCGGCCATCGATCATCATCTGCTTGCCACCGGGGGCCAACAGGGCGAGGCCTGGGCGCAGCAAGTCGCCGTCCTCGGCTTCCTTGACGCTGATCTTGCACAGCTTGTCCAGGCGCTCGGCAAAAGCCTTGGTGAACGCCGCCGGCATGTGCTGGATGAGCACGATCGGCGCCGGGAACCCGGCAGGCAGTTGCGTCAGTACCCGCTGCAGGGCGACCGGGCCGCCGGTCGACGTACCGATAGCCACCAGTTTGTAGGGCTTGCGCTTGGGCGCTGGCGAATGGGTTGACGCCGGTGCCGCCGCCGCACGGGCAGGCGCCACGCTGCGCGTTGGCGCCGGGCTGGCCAGGCTGCTGGTGGCGGTGTGCGCAACGCTGGCAGGTGCCGGCGCAGCCGCCGCAGCGGGGCTTGCGTAACCACCGAAACGACGGTTGCTGCGCGAAAGGGTGTGAACCTTCTCGCACAGCATCTGCTTGACCTTCTCCGGGTTGCGGGAGATGTCCTCGAAGTTCTTCGGCAGGTAATCCACCGCACCGGCATCCAGCGCGTCGAGGGTCACCCGGGCGCCTTCGTGGGTCAGCGAGGAGAACATCAACACCGGCGTCGGGCAGCGCTGCATGATGTGCCGCACTGCGGTGATGCCATCCATCATGGGCATTTCATAGTCCATGGTGATGACATCGGGCTTGAGCGCCAGCGCCTGGTCGATCGCTTCCCTGCCGTTGGTCGCGGTACCGACGACCTGGATCGTCGGGTCCGCCGAGAGGATTTCCGAGACGCGGCGGCGGAAGAAACCCGAATCATCCACCACCAGGACCTTGACTGCCATAAACACTCCATTAGGTGGCGCAGCCGGCAAGGGCGCGCCACCGAAATCAAATACGCCGCGCCGCGTAACGCTTGAGCATGCTCGGTACGTCGAGAATCAGCGCAATGCGACCGTCGCCGGTGATGGTGGCGCCGGACATGCCCGGGGTGCCCTGCAGCATCTTGCCCAGCGGCTTGATCACCACTTCTTCCTGGCCCACCAGTTGGTCGACCACGAAGCCGATGCGCTGGGTGCCCACAGACAGAATCACCACGTGGCCCTCGCGCTGCTCCTCATGCACCTGGCCCTGAACCAGCCAGCGCTTGAGGTAGAACAGCGGCAGCGCCTTGTCGCGTACGATCACCACCTCCTGGCCGTCGACCACGTTGGTGCGCGACAGGTCCAGGTGGAAAATCTCGTTGACGTTGACCAACGGGAAGGCGAACGCCTGGTTGCCCAGCATCACCATCAGGGTCGGCATGATCGCCAACGTCAGCGGCACCTTGATGACGATCTTCGAACCCTGGCCTTTGGCCGAGAAGATGTTGATCGAGCCGTTGAGCTGGGAAATCTTGGTCTTGACCACGTCCATACCGACACCACGGCCGGACACATCGGAGATTTCCGTCTTGGTCGAGAAGCCCGGAGCGAAGATCAGGTTGTAGCAGTCCGACTCGCTCAGACGGTCGGCGGCGTCCTTGTCCATCAAGCCCTTTTCCACGGCCTTGGCGCGCAGAATGTTAGGGTCCATGCCTTTGCCGTCGTCGGAAATCGACAGCAGGATGTGGTCGCCTTCCTGCTCGGCCGACAGCACCACGCGGCCGGTACGCGCCTTGCCCGAGGCTTCACGTTCTTCAGGCATCTCGACACCGTGGTCAACCGCATTGCGCACCAAGTGCACCAGCGGGTCGGCCAATGCCTCGACCAGGTTCTTGTCCAGGTCGGTCTCTTCACCGACCAGTTCCAGGTTGATCTCTTTCTTCAACTGGCGGGCCAGGTCGCGGACCAGGCGCGGGAAGCGGCCGAAGACTTTCTTGATCGGCTGCATGCGGGTCTTCATCACCGCAGTCTGCAAGTCGGCCGTGACCACATCGAGGTTCGACACGGCCTTGGACATGGCCTCGTCACCGCTGTTCAGGCCCAGGCGCACCAGGCGGTTACGCACCAGCACCAGCTCGCCGACCATGTTCATGATCTCGTCCAGGCGCGCAGTGTCGACGCGCACGGTGGTTTCCGCTTCGCTTACCGCGTGTTTTTCGGCAGCCGGTGCGGGCGCGCGGGCCGGCGCGGCAGGCTTGGCCGCAGCAGCAGGTGCCGGTGCCGGTGCCGGTGCCGGCTTGGCCACAGGCTGGGTTTGCGGCTTGGCGGCGACAGGGGTGGCAACGGCGGCGGGCGCTTCAGCGGTCACGGCATCGCCGGTGAACTTGCCTTTGCCATGCAACTGATCGAGCAATGCCTCGAACTCGTGCTCGCTGATTTCATCGCCGCTACCGGCAGCTGGCACTTCACCGGCCACCGGAGCAACGGCAGCAGGCAGCGCGTCCGCCTGGAACGTGCCCTTGCCGTGCAGCTGATCCAGCAGCGACTCGAACTCTTCGTCGGTGATTTCGTCGCTGGCTGGCGCGCTGGCTGCAGCGGCCACGGGCTCTGTGGCAACGACTTCGGCCGAGAACTGGCCCTTGCCGTGCAACTGGTCAAGCAACGACTCGAATTCGTCGTCGGTGATCTCGTCACCGGAGCCGGCCAACGTTTCGCCCTGCAGCTGCTGTTCGGCAGCCGCTGCTTGGGCTTTGACCGCATCGAGCGAATCGAGCAACTGCTCGAATTCGGTGTCGGTGATGTCTGCCTCGGCAGCAGGCTCGGCCGGCGCAGGCGCAGCCTCGGCCACCGGCGCAGCAGCTTCGGCGCTACCCGGCTCGGCCAGGCGGGCCAAGGCCGCCAGCAACTCAGGCGTGGCCGGGGTCACTTCACTGCGCTCGCGCACCTGGCCGAACATGCTGTTGACCGTATCCAGCGCTTCGAGCACCACGTCCATCAGTTCCGCGTCGACCCGGCGCTCACCTTTGCGCAGGATGTCGAACACGTTCTCGGCGATATGGCAGCACTCCACCAGCTCATTGAGCTGGAGGAAGCCGGCGCCCCCTTTTACAGTGTGGAAACCGCGAAAGATCGCATTGAGCAGGTCGGCATCATCGGGCCGGCTTTCCAGCTCGACCAGTTGCTCGGACAGTTGCTCAAGAATTTCGCCGGCTTCTACCAGGAAATCCTGAAGGATTTCTTCATCGGCGCCGAAGCTCATTAAACGTGCTCCTTAAAAACCCAGGCTGGACAGCAGATCATCGACATCGTCCTGACCGGACACAACGTCTTCACGCTTATCGGCATGAATCTGCGGACCTTCACCCCGAGCCGGATATTTTTCTTCATCTTTTTCAGCGCGCAGCTGTTGGTGGTCATGTTCGATACCGGCAAAACGGTCGACCTGACTGGCCATCAGCACGAGCTTGAGCAGATTGCTTTCGACTTCGGTCACCAGCGCGGTCACCCGCTTGATCACCTGGCCGGTCAGGTCCTGATAGTCCTGAGCCAGCAGAATGTCATTGAGGTGGCCAGATACCTTGCGGTTGCCTTCAGCGCTGTGCGTCAGGAAACTGTCGACACGCTTGACCAGCTCGCGGAATTCCGGCGCAGCGACTTCGCGGCGCATGAAGCGCTGCCAGTCGACACTCAGGTTCTGCGCCTCAGCGGCCAGGTCGTTGAGCACGGGCGTGCTCTCCTCCACCAGGTCCATGGTGCGGTTGGCGGCGCCTTCGGTAAGCTTGACCACATAGGACAAACGTTCGGTGGCGTCGGTGATCTGCGAGACTTCCTCGGCCTGCGGCATGCGCGGGTCGATCTGGAAGCTGACGATCGCACTGTGCAGCTCGCGGGTGAGCTTGCCGACTTCCTGATACAAGCCGCGGTCGCGGGTCTGGTTGAGCTGATGAATCAGCTGCACCGCCTCGCCGAACCGGCCCCGTTCCAGGCTTTCGACCAGTTCCTGGGCATGCTTCTTCAGGGTTGACTCAAACTCCCCCAAAGACGTTTGTGTTGATTCCATGGCGCCCCCTGACTTTGTTCAGCCGTTGACGCGTTCGAAGATCTTCTCGATCTTTTCTTTGAGCACCTGGGCGGTGAACGGCTTGACCACATACCCATTCACGCCGGCCTGAGCCGCTTCGATGATCTGGTCGCGCTTGGCTTCGGCCGTCACCATCAGTACCGGCATGGCCTTCAGGCGGTCGTGGGCACGTACCTTGCGCAGCAAGTCGATGCCGGACATGCCAGGCATGTTCCAGTCGGTCACCAGGAAGTCGTAATGGCCGCTTTCGAGCATCGGCAATGCCGTGGTGCCGTCGTCGGCTTCGTCGGTATTGGTGAAGCCCAGATCACGCAACAGGTTCTTGATGATCCGCCGCATCGTCGAAAAGTCGTCAACGATGAGGATTTTCATGTCTTTGTTCAATTAGACCTCCAAGCAGTCTCAAACGCGCTCGGCCCCGAGCGCGCATTCAATCAATTCGGTACAACGTGAAAACGACTGCAACGACCCCGGGCTCAACGCGCCCGCCATTCCCCAAGGCGGCTGCGCAGTCGCGCGGCGCACTGGCTGTGCAACTGGCTGACACGCGATTCGCTGACCCCCAGTACCTCACCGATTTCCTTGAGGTTCAGCTCTTCGTCGTAGTACAGCGCCAGCACCAGCCGCTCGCGCTCCGGCAAGTTGGCGATGGCATCGGTCAGTGCGGCCTGGAAGCGCTCGTCTTCCAGGTCGCGCGACGGCTCGACCTGGCCACTGGCGCCCTCCTCGTGCAACCCTTCGTGCTCGCCGTCCTGCAACAGGTCGTCGAAGCTGAACAGGCGGCTACCCAGGGTATCGTTCAAAATCCCGTAGTAATCATCGAGACTCAACTTGAGTTCGGCCGCAACTTCATGATCTTTAGCGTCACGGCCGGTTCTTGCTTCCACAGCGCGCATCGCATCGCTGACCATGCGCGTGTTGCGGTGCACCGAGCGCGGTGCCCAGTCACCTTTGCGTACCTCGTCGAGCATGGCGCCGCGGATGCGGATGCCGGCGTAGGTTTCGAAGCTGGCGCCCTTGCTGGCGTCGTATTTGTTGGCCACCTCAAGCAAGCCGATCATGCCGGCCTGGATCAGGTCTTCCACCTGCACGTTGGCAGGCAAGCGCGCCAGCAGGTGGTAGGCAATGCGCTTGACCAGCGGCGCGTAGCGTTCAACCAGATCGTACTGGGCGTCCTTGGACGCCTTGCTGTACATCTTGAACCCGCTCGCACTCATAGGACCGGCCCTGCGCTGGTGGGCTGCACCAGGCGCTCGACGAAGAACTCCAGATGCCCGCGCGGGTTGGCCGGCAACGGCCAGCTGTCGACCTTCTGCGCAATGGCCTTGAAGGCCAGCGCACACTTGGAACGGGGGAAGGCTTCGTAGACTGCCCGCTGCTTCTGCACCGCCTTGCGCACACACTCGTCGTACGGCACGGCGCCGACGTATTGCAGGGCAACGTCGAGGAAGCGGTCGGTGACCTTGGTCAACTTGGCGAACAGGTTGCGCCCTTCCTGCGGGCTCTGCGCCATGTTGGCCAGCACGCGGAAACGGTTCATCCCATAATCGCGATTGAGCAGCTTGATCAGCGCGTAGGCATCGGTGATCGAGGTGGGTTCGTCGCACACCACCAGCAGCACTTCCTGGGCTGCACGGACGAAGCTGACTACTGAGTCACCAATCCCCGCAGCGGTGTCGATCACCAACACGTCGAGGTTGTCGCCGATCTCGCTGAAGGCCTGGATCAGCCCGGCATGCTGGGCCGGGGCCAGGTGCACCATGCTCTGCGTGCCAGAGGCCGCCGGCACGATGCGCACGCCGCCCGGCCCCTGCAGCAGCACGTCGCGCAGCTCACAGCGCCCTTCAATGACATCGGCCAGGGTGTGTTTGGGGGTCAGGCCCAGCAATACGTCGACGTTGGCAAGGCCCAGGTCGGCGTCCAGCAGCATGACCCGGCGGCCGAGCTCGGCCAGCGCCAGGGACAGGTTCACTGAAACGTTAGTCTTGCCGACGCCACCTTTGCCACCGGTTACGGCGATCACCTGTACGGGATGCATGCTACCCATGTTCGTTGTTCACCTTGTCTCGCTTGGACCCAAGCCACACGTGGGGCATGACTGCGGCCCCCTTGGTGTAGGTATTTTGCATACGCTTGATCATCAACCCGCTCTCCTTGGGTTGTGATAGAGATCAGCGAACATGTCGGCCATGGCCTCTTCGCTGGGCTCGTCCTGCAACTGCACATTGACCGCGCGGGTAACCAGTTGGTGCGCCCGCGGCAAGTGCAGGTCGTCAGGAATGCGCGGGCCATCGGTAAGATAGGCAACGGGCAGTTCATGACTGATGGCCAGGCTCAGCACATCGCCGAGGCTCGCCGTTTCATCGAGTTTGGTCAGGATGCAGCCGGCCAGCCCACAGCGTTTGTAGCTGTGATAGGCAGCCGTCAGCACCTGCTTCTGGCTGGTGGTGGCCAGCACCAGGTAATTCTTCGAGGCGATGCCGCGGCTGGCGAGGCTTTCCAGCTGCATGCGCAGGGCCGGGTCGCTGGCCTGCAGGCCGGCGGTATCGATCAGCACCACGCGCTTGCGCAGCAGCGGCTCCAACGCCTGGGCCAGCGACTGGCCGGGGTCTACATAGGTCACCGGCACGTTGAGGATGCGCCCCAGGGTCTTGAGCTGCTCCTGGGCACCAATGCGGAAACTGTCCATGCTGACCAGGGCCAGGTTCTGCGGGCCGTACTTGAGCACATAGCGCGCCGCCAGCTTGGCCAGGGTGGTGGTCTTGCCCATGCCGGCGGGGCCGACCATGGCGATCACACCACCCTCTTCGATCGGCTCGATCTCAGGCACTTCGATCATGCGTGCCAAGTGCGCCAGCAGCATGCGCCAAGCCTGGCGCGGCTCCTCGATTTCGGCAGTGAGGTCAAGCAGTTCGCGAGCGATCGGCCCCGACAGGCCGATGCGCTGCAGCCGGCGCCAGAGGTTGGCCTGCGCCGGCTTGCTGCCTTGCAGCTGGCTCCAGGCCAGCGAGCCAAGCTGCACTTCAAGCAGCTCGCGCAGGCCCGACAGCTCAGAGCGCATGGCATCGAACAGGCGCGGGTCGACCGGTGCCGGTGCAGCAGGTGCTGCAGGGGCCGGTACATCCACATGCGGTTCGATCAACGGCTGCGAGGCGGTCAGCGACTGGCCGGCGAACAATTGGCGGCTGCCTTCGGTGGCATCACTGCGGTTGTCCAGCTCGGCCTGGGCCGTGGCGATGCGCGTCTGGGTCTTGCGCAGCTCGTGCTCGAGCTCGGCATTGGGCACGCGCGGGGCCAACGCGGACAGTTTGTAGTCCAGCGCGGCCGTCAGCTCGACACCGCCAGCGATGCGCCGGTTACCGATGATGGCGGCGTCGGAGCCCAGCTCATCACGGACCAGCTTCATGGCCTGGCGCATATCGGCGGCGAAAAAACGCTTAACTTGCATAACCCACTACCTCAGCCGTTGGGGCCCACGGTGGCAACGATGGTGACTTGCTTGTTATCCGGTATTTCCTGATACGCCAGAACATGCAAATTCGGTACAGCCAGGCGACCGAAGCGCGACAGCATGGCTCGGATCGGGCCGGCAACCAGAAGGATGGCCGGCTGGCCCTGCATCTCCTGACGCTGGGCCGCTTCGATCAACGAACGCTGCAGCTTTTCGGCCATGCTCGGCTCCAGAAGAACACCGTCTTCCTGACCTTGCCCGGCCCTTTGCAGACTATTGAGCAAAATCTGTTCCAACCTTGGCTCAAGAGTGATCACAGGCAGCTCGGACTCAACGCCGACAATGCTTTGCACGATGGCGCGACACAATCCGACGCGCACTGCCGCCACCAGCGCGGCGGTATCTTGACTCTTGCCGGCATTATTGGCGATGGCCTCGGCAATGCTGCGGATGTCACGCACCGGCACCTGCTCGGCGAGCAATGCCTGCAGGACCTTGAGCAGCCCCGACAAGGAAATGACACCAGGCACCAGCTCTTCGGCAAGTTTAGGCGAAGCCTTGGCCAGCACCTGCAGCAGTTGCTGCACTTCCTCGTGGCCGATCAGTTCATGGCAATGCTTCTGCAGGATCTGGTTGAGGTGCGTGGCAACCACGGTACTGGCATCGACCACGGTGTAGCCCAACGACTGCGCCTGGGCGCGCTGGCCAATATCGATCCAGACCGCTTCCAGGCCGAAGGCCGGGTCACGGGCGGCGATACCGTTGAGGGTGCCGAATACCTGCCCCGGGTTGATGGCAAGCTCGCGGTCCGGGTAGATCTCGGCCTCGGCCAGAATCACGCCCATCAGCGTCAGGCGGTAGGCGCTGGGCTGCAGGTCGAGGTTGTCGCGGATGTGCACGGTGGGCATGAGGAAGCCCAGGTCCTGGGAGAGCTTTTTGCGCACCCCCTTGATCCGGGCCAGCAACTGCCCACCCTGGTTGCGATCGACCAGCGGGATCAGGCGGTAGCCGACCTCCAGGCCGATCATGTCGATCGGCGTCACGTCATCCCAGCCAAGCTCCTTGGTTTCCATCGCCCGTTGCGGCGACGGCAACAGGTCCTGCTGGCGTTGCACCTCTTGCTGCGCGGCGAGCTTGGCCTTCTGCTGCTTCTTCCACACCAGATAGGCACCACCGCCGGCCAACAGGCCAAGGCTGATGAAAGCGAAGTGCGGCATGCCCGGCACCAGGCCCATGACGATCATCAAGCCTGCCGACACCGCCAGCGCTTTGGGCGAATCGAACATCTGCCGGTTGATCAGCTTGCCCATGTCCTCGGAGCCGGAGGCACGGGTCACCATGATCGCAGCAGCGGTGGACAGCAGCAGTGATGGCAATTGCGCCACCAAACCGTCACCGATGGTCAGCAGCGCGTAGACCTTGCCGGCCTCGCTGAAGGACATGTTGTACTGGAGCATGCCAATGAGCATGCCGCCGATGAGGTTGATGAACAGGATCAACAGGCCGGCGATGGCGTCACCGCGCACGAATTTGCTGGCACCGTCCATCGAACCGTAGAACTCGGCCTCCTGGGCGACCTCAGCGCGCCGCGCCTTGGCCTGGGCCTGATCGATGAGGCCGGCGTTGAGGTCGGCGTCGATCGCCATCTGCTTGCCGGGCATGGCGTCGAGGGTGAAACGCGCGCTCACTTCAGAGATGCGCCCGGCACCCTTGGTGACCACCACGAAGTTGATGATCATGAGGATGGCGAACACCACCGCACCGACCACATAGTTGCCGCCGATCACCACATCACCGAAAGCCTGGATCACTTGGCCTGCGGCACCATGGCCCTCCTGACCATGGAGCATGACCACGCGCGTGGAGGCGACGTTCAACGCCAGTCGCAGCAGCGTCGCGACCAGCAAAATGGTGGGGAAGGCGGCAAAATCAAGTGGCCGCAAGGCATACACGCAGACCAGCAGAACCACGATCGACAGCGCGATATTGAAGGTGAAGAACACGTCGAGCAGGAACGGCGGTATCGGCAACATCATCATTGCCAACATCACCAGCAGCAACAGCGGCACACCCAGGTTGCCCCGGCCCAGGCCGGCCAGGTTGTGGCGTGCGTTGTTGATTAACTGACTGCGATCCACCGAGAGCCCTCTTCAAGCAAAACTTTGACGCCCAAGGGGCGCTTGGGCGTGGCTTTGCAAGAAGCTTTCCAACTTTGACCGATCCCACGTGAAACGTGAACCGGGCGGGCCCCATCGCGTTGACTGGTGGCTCATCAGCGGGCAATCAACAAGAGAAACAAGACCTCCTACCCACTCGCTTCAATGGCAGCGACCCAAAGCTTCACCTCTCGGAAAACCACAGAGAGGCTGATCCGCTGCAAAAACTCACACTGATTTGAACATGCCAAAGCGCGTGGTTTCTATGCGCATGCAGGGGGCAAATGACAGCTATAAGGCACTGAACATCAGTCAATGACTCGATTGGTAGCCCTAGTGAGTCTGTGATACCTTCGCCAGCGTTTTTGACTGCATCGCTTGACCCGGAGAACATGGTGGCAAACTCTCTCGATAGCTTTATCGTTCCTGACAAACATCGCCATAAAACCGCGATGGATTATGTAGTCGAGTCGCTACGGGAAGGCATACTTTCTGGCGCAATAGCCGAAGGCACGGCTTTGCGCCAAGAAGAGCTCGCCTCAAAATTCGGTTTGAGTCGAATGCCGGTAAGGGACGCCATAAGGCAATTGGAGGCCGAAGGGCTTGTTACCTATGAAGTCCATAAAGGCGCATCTGTAGCGATCATGACGATTGAAGATATTGTCGAGATCTATGACATGCGGATCATGGCAGAATGCACAGCCCTGGATTTTGGTTTTTCCAATATTGTAGCGAATGATCTGGCGCAGATGCATGACCTCGTGTCTACAATGGAGCAGGCAACAGATCCGCACCAGCTTAGCGAACTAAATGAAAGGTTTCATCACCTTCTTTATTCAAAAGCCAAACGCCCCAGGCTACTTGCATTGATTAAGTCCCTTCATGACTCGGTGGATCGCCATCTTCGTTTTTTGTTGACAAATCTCGACTACCACAAGAAATCGCAACAGGATCACAAACGAATTGTGAAAGCGTGCGCTCAGGGTGATCGCGAAGCCGCCAAGCAATATTTGGCCGAGCACCTTGCCGAGGGACGAGATTCAATCGTTACGTTTCTGGAGACACGGCGTCGACAGGACGCGCCTTAAAACGGTCCTTCGATGCTGACGAGAGCGCATATTCCACCAGCGCTCCTACTAGCTTCTCAGGGGGATAGCCGGAGCACTCAAACATTTTCGGGTACATACTGGAACCTGTAAATCCGGGTAACGTATTGACCTCATTGAGAATAATTGCACCATCCTCTGTCAAGAAAAAATCCACCCTGGCGTATCCCTTCAGTTCAAGGCATCTGAATGCTTGAACGGATAAATCCTGAATGCGTTCGACAATGTCCGGTGCCAATAAGCTTGGCACACGAATATCTGCTCCGCTTTTAGAATCATATTTCGCCTGATAATCGTAATATGCCTGCCCTTCCTTTTTAAGTATTTCACCCACCACCGAGGCGATCAAGCCTTCCTCAAGTTCGAGCACACCACACTCTATCTCTCTTCCACAGATTTCAGCCTCCACAAGCACCTTTGCGTCTTGACATGCTGCAATAGCAAATGCCTCAGCATACTCCAAGGCATTGGATACCTTAGATACACCAATCGATGACCCCGAATTAGCGGGCTTCACGAAGAGCGTGCTGCTACCCAGGCACTCGACCAGTTCTTCCCAGGGGCGCATGAAATTCATGGCCCTCCATGGCCCCACAACTAGCCCAGAAGACTGGAGCATTCTCTTCGTAACATCCTTATCCATGGACATTGCTGAACCCAGCACCCCGGAGCCCACACAAGGCAAACCGCACATCGCTGCCAATCCTTGAATCGTCCCATCCTCCCCCCACCGACCATGCAGTGCCGGAAAGAGCAGATCGATCGCAATCTCCACCGTGTCGCTCCCTTGAGTTGTGTACGAGAGCGAGGGATGACCTGGACGTATTGAAATCAAAGGCGCCGACCGATCAACCTCGCCTGGAAACTGGCACGGCTCCCCCTGATATCTCCAGCTCCCCTCACGATCTATCCCCACACAGTGCACACGGTGACCGAGGGCCATTAGCGCCTCGTGAATCATAGAGGCGGAGCGGAGCGCCACTGAGTGCTCTGAGCTCCTCCCCCCAAAAACCAATGCGATCACATTTTGTTTCATTTCGATAGACCTCGGCCTGGAAATTTTGGCTACTGTATCCAATATCCAACAAATATAACAACGGCTATTGCCGATATCCAGGAAAGGAAGACCATGGCTTTAGAAATCACCAACGGGGGGAGCCTGGGCGAGCGTTCTTGCGAGTCCCTAAACGCCGCGCCGGATCTCCAGATCAGAGCGATCGCGATCTCAGCACCAGAATGCATCAGCGGCTCCAAATCAGGCAGGGCCTTGAACAGCACCGACCCTGTCAGCCTATTTAACGCATGCCGCTGCGCGGCAAGCCTTGCGCAAGAAAGGAAAGGCGCTTGGGCAAACAGCAATTGGGGGCGACCTGACAAAAAGCTGAGAGAACACTTTTTGCTCATGTACTGTAAGGGATCCATCATCCCCACATTCCAAGCGTCCACCTGATGCCCGATGCTGCGCTCCCGATTTCTTTCTGGAGTCCGCCCGCCATGATGCGACCCGACAGCAAAGTCGAAAAGGTGTACCTCTATCCCAAGCCCGTAGACTTCCGAAAGTCCATCGACGGCCTCACCGCGCTGGTCGAGTTGGATATCAAGGTCGCCGTGTTCGACCCCGTACTGTTCGTTTTCCTCAATAAAGCCCGTAACCGCATCAAGGTGTTGTACTGGGAGCGCAACGGCTTCTGTCTCTGGCTCAAACGCCTCGAAGCCGAACGTTTCAAAACTTCCCCCGACGCCACCGACGAAGCGATTGTCCTGACCGTCCAAGAACTGAACTGGCTACTCGACGGTTTCGACCTCTGGCGCAACCGTCCGCATCAGGTTCTGACGCCCCGTTTCGTCGCCTGACCCGGTATAATCCGGGCCATGATTTCAGTGCCCGACAACCTCCCGGATGACCCTGTTCTGCTCAAGCAAATGCTGCTTGAGAGTTACGCTGCTCGTGCGTGTGAGCAATCGGCTGCCCGTGTGCGCGAGCAGGAGGTCAAGGAGGCTTATACGACACACATCGACGACCTGAAAGAGCAGATCAAGTTATGGCGTGACCGTTTCTTTGGCCGTAAGTCCGAGCAAACTGTCGATCCCAACACGCCGCAACTGGCGATGTTCAACGAACCCGAAAGCGACCCGCTACTGGCGGTGGTTGACGATGCCGACGAAGAAGTCGTTGCGCCTGCCAAACGTCGCGGCAAACGCAAACCACTGTCGGCCGATCTGCCTCGGGTCGAAGTCATCCACGACCTGCCCGAGCACGAACTGACCTGCGCCTGTGGTTGCCGCAAGCATGTCATTGGCGAGGAAACCAGCGAGCAGCTCGACATCGTGCCGATGCAGATCCGCGTACTCAAACACGTGCGCAAGGTTTACGGGTGCCGGGGCTGCGAAACCGCGCCGGTTACCGCTGACAAGCCAGCCCAGTTGATCGAAAAGAGCATGGCCAGCCCCAGCGTGCTGGCCATGCTGCTGACCACCAAGTATGTCGATGGTCTGCCGCTACACCGTTTTGAAAGCGTACTGTCCCGGCATGGCATCGAAATCCCCCGGCAAACCTTGGCCCG
>NZ_MOMO01000246.1:0-929 GCF_009933855.1 Pseudomonas sp. SG-MS2
GACGATGACCTACTCTCACATGGGGAAACCCCACACTACCATCGGCGATGCATCGTTTCACTGCTGAGTTCGGGATGGGATCAGGTGGTTCCAATGCTCTATGGTCGTCAAGAAATTCTGTGTGCCGGCCCGTCCTATGGACGTACCCGCGAATCTCTGTAGTTCCTACTTAAAGACAAAACCCCTACCTGCTTGCGCAGATAGGGGTTTTGCGAAATGAATCTTGACGATGACCTACTCTCACATGGGGAAACCCCACACTACCATCGGCGATGCATCGTTTCACTACTGAGTTCGGGATGGGATCAGGTGGTTCCAATGCTCTATGGTCGTCAAGAAATTCTGTAGCCAGAATGTCCAGATGGACAGCCCAGCGAATTCGGATATGCGATAGTTGTGATGTTGCGAACTTTCGGTTCTTTCGTCTTCACCACCACAATCTGCAGAAGCAAATTGCTTGGGTGTTATATGGTCAAGCCTCACGGGCAATTAGTATTGGTTAGCTCAACGCCTCACAGCGCTTACACACCCAACCTATCAACGTCGTAGTCTTCGACGGCCCTTTAGGGGATTCAAGATCCCAGTGAGATCTCATCTTGAGGCAAGTTTCCCGCTTAGATGCTTTCAGCGGTTATCTCTTCCGAACATAGCTACCCGGCAATGCCACTGGCGTGACAACCGGAACACCAGAGGTTCGTCCACTCCGGTCCTCTCGTACTAGGAGCAGCCCCTCTCAAATCTCAAACGTCCACGGCAGATAGGGACCGAACTGTCTCACGACGTTCTAAACCCAGCTCGCGTACCACTTTAAATGGCGAACAGCCATACCCTTGGGACCGGCTTCAGCCCCAGGATGTGATGAGCCGACATCGAGGTGCCAAACACCGCCGTCGATATGAACTCTTGGGCGGTATCAGCCTGTTATCCCC
>NZ_MOMO01000247.1:0-3311 GCF_009933855.1 Pseudomonas sp. SG-MS2
GACGATGACCTACTCTCACATGGGGAAACCCCACACTACCATCGGCGATGCATCGTTTCACTACTGAGTTCGGGATGGGATCAGGTGGTTCCAATGCTCTATGGTCGTCAAGAAATTCTGTAGCCAGAATGTCCAGATGGACAGCCCAGCGAATTCGGATATGCGATAGTTGTGATGTTGCGAACTTTCGGTTCTTTCGTCTTCACCACCACAATCTGCAGAAGCAAATTGCTTGGGTGTTATATGGTCAAGCCTCACGGGCAATTAGTATTGGTTAGCTCAACGCCTCACAGCGCTTACACACCCAACCTATCAACGTCGTAGTCTTCGACGGCCCTTTAGGGGATTCAAGATCCCAGTGAGATCTCATCTTGAGGCAAGTTTCCCGCTTAGATGCTTTCAGCGGTTATCTCTTCCGAACATAGCTACCCGGCAATGCCACTGGCGTGACAACCGGAACACCAGAGGTTCGTCCACTCCGGTCCTCTCGTACTAGGAGCAGCCCCTCTCAAATCTCAAACGTCCACGGCAGATAGGGACCGAACTGTCTCACGACGTTCTAAACCCAGCTCGCGTACCACTTTAAATGGCGAACAGCCATACCCTTGGGACCGGCTTCAGCCCCAGGATGTGATGAGCCGACATCGAGGTGCCAAACACCGCCGTCGATATGAACTCTTGGGCGGTATCAGCCTGTTATCCCCGGAGTACCTTTTATCCGTTGAGCGATGGCCCTTCCATACAGAACCACCGGATCACTAAGACCTACTTTCGTACCTGCTCGACGTGTTTGTCTCGCAGTCAAGCGCGCTTTTGCCTTTATACTCTACGACCGATTTCCGACCGGTCTGAGCGCACCTTCGTACTCCTCCGTTACTCTTTGGGAGGAGACCGCCCCAGTCAAACTACCCACCATACACTGTCCTCGATCCGGATAACGGACCTGAGTTAGAACCTCAAAGTTGCCAGGGTGGTATTTCAAGGATGGCTCCATGAGAACTGGCGTCCCCACTTCAAAGCCTCCCACCTATCCTACACAAGCAAATTCAAAGTCCAGTGCAAAGCTATAGTAAAGGTTCACGGGGTCTTTCCGTCTAGCCGCGGATACACTGCATCTTCACAGCGATTTCAATTTCACTGAGTCTCGGGTGGAGACAGCGCCGCCATCGTTACGCCATTCGTGCAGGTCGGAACTTACCCGACAAGGAATTTCGCTACCTTAGGACCGTTATAGTTACGGCCGCCGTTTACCGGGGCTTCGATCAAGAGCTTCGCTTGCGCTAACCCCATCAATTAACCTTCCGGCACCGGGCAGGCGTCACACCCTATACGTCCACTTTCGTGTTTGCAGAGTGCTGTGTTTTTAATAAACAGTCGCAGCGGCCTGGTATCTTCGACCGGCATGAGCTTACGGAGCAAGTCCTTCACCCTCACCGGCGCACCTTCTCCCGAAGTTACGGTGCCATTTTGCCTAGTTCCTTCACCCGAGTTCTCTCAAGCGCCTTGGTATTCTCTACCTAACCACCTGTGTCGGTTTGGGGTACGGTTCCCAGTTATCTGAAGCTTAGGAGCTTTTCTTGGAAGCATGGCATCAACCACTTCGTCGCCTAAAGGCAACTCGTCATCAGCTCTCGGCTTTGAGATCCCGGATTTGCCTAAGATCTCAGCCTACCACCTTAAACTTGGACAACCAACGCCAAGCTGGCCTAGCCTTCTCCGTCCCTCCATCGCAATAACTGGAAGTACAGGAATATTAACCTGTTTTCCATCGACTACGCTTTTCAGCCTCGCCTTAGGGACCGACTAACCCTGCGTCGATTAACGTTGCGCAGGAAACCTTGGTCTTTCGGCGTGCGAGTTTTTCACTCGCATTGTCGTTACTCATGTCAGCATTCGCACTTCTGATACCTCCAGCAAGCTTCTCAACTCACCTTCACAGGCTTACAGAACGCTCCTCTACCGCATCACCAAAGGTGATACCCGTAGCTTCGGTGCATGGTTTGAGCCCCGTTACATCTTCCGCGCAGGCCGACTCGACTAGTGAGCTATTACGCTTTCTTTAAAGGGTGGCTGCTTCTAAGCCAACCTCCTAGCTGTCTAAGCCTTCCCACATCGTTTCCCACTTAACCATGACTTTGGGACCTTAGCTGACGGTCTGGGTTGTTTCCCTTTTCACGACGGACGTTAGCACCCGCCGTGTGTCTCCCATGCTCGGCACTTGTAGGTATTCGGAGTTTGCATCGGTTTGGTAAGTCGGGATGACCCCCTAGCCGAAACAGTGCTCTACCCCCTACAGTGATACATGAGGCGCTACCTAAATAGCTTTCGAGGAGAACCAGCTATCTCCGAGCTTGATTAGCCTTTCACTCCGATCCACAGGTCATCCGCTAACTTTTCAACGGTAGTCGGTTCGGTCCTCCAGTCAGTGTTACCTAACCTTCAACCTGCCCATGGATAGATCGCCCGGTTTCGGGTCTATACCCAGCGACTAAACGCCCTATTAAGACTCGCTTTCGCTACGCCTCCCCTATTCGGTTAAGCTCGCCACTGAATATAAGTCGCTGACCCATTATACAAAAGGTACGCAGTCACCTAACAAAGTAGGCTCCCACTGCTTGTACGCATACGGTTTCAGGATCTATTTCACTCCCCTCTCCGGGGTTCTTTTCGCCTTTCCCTCACGGTACTGGTTCACTATCGGTCAGTCAGTAGTATTTAGCCTTGGAGGATGGTCCCCCCATGTTCAGACAAAGTTTCTCGTGCTCCGTCCTACTCGATTTCATTGATAAGAGATTTTCGTGTACGGGGCTATCACCCACTATGGCCGCACTTTCCAGAGCGTTCCACTAATCTCAAACCAACTTAAGGGCTGGTCCCCGTTCGCTCGCCACTACTAAGGGAATCTCGGTTGATTTCTTTTCCTCAGGGTACTTAGATGTTTCAGTTCCCCTGGTTCGCCTCTTGCACCTATGTATTCAGTACAAGATACTCAGCTTATGCTGAGTGGGTTCCCCCATTCAGAGATCTCTGGATCACAGTCTGTTTGCCGACTCCCCAAAGCTTATCGCAGGCTACCACGTCTTTCATCGCCTCTGACTGCCAAGGCATCCACCGTATGCGCTTCTTCACTTGACCATATAACCCCAAGCAATCTGGTTATACTGTGAAGACGACATTCGCCGAAAATTCGCATGTTGCTCTTTCGAGCAGAACTCACAAATTTTACCTTAGCCTGATCCACCAGCAGTGAAACTGGTGTTCAGTCTATTTCTATCACATATCCGAATTTTTAAAGAACGATCTGACAAAAG
>NZ_MOMO01000248.1:0-2709 GCF_009933855.1 Pseudomonas sp. SG-MS2
GGGGATAACAGGCTGATACCGCCCAAGAGTTCATATCGACGGCGGTGTTTGGCACCTCGATGTCGGCTCATCACATCCTGGGGCTGAAGCCGGTCCCAAGGGTATGGCTGTTCGCCATTTAAAGTGGTACGCGAGCTGGGTTTAGAACGTCGTGAGACAGTTCGGTCCCTATCTGCCGTGGACGTTTGAGATTTGAGAGGGGCTGCTCCTAGTACGAGAGGACCGGAGTGGACGAACCTCTGGTGTTCCGGTTGTCACGCCAGTGGCATTGCCGGGTAGCTATGTTCGGAAGAGATAACCGCTGAAAGCATCTAAGCGGGAAACTTGCCTCAAGATGAGATCTCACTGGGATCTTGAATCCCCTAAAGGGCCGTCGAAGACTACGACGTTGATAGGTTGGGTGTGTAAGCGCTGTGAGGCGTTGAGCTAACCAATACTAATTGCCCGTGAGGCTTGACCATATAACACCCAAGCAATTTGCTTCTGCAGATTGTGGTGGTGAAGACGAAAGAACCGAAAGTTCGCAACATCACAACTATCGCATATCCGAATTCGCTGGGCTGTCCATCTGGACATTCTGGCTACAGAATTTCTTGACGACCATAGAGCATTGGAACCACCTGATCCCATCCCGAACTCAGTAGTGAAACGATGCATCGCCGATGGTAGTGTGGGGTTTCCCCATGTGAGAGTAGGTCATCGTCAAGATTCATTTCGCAAAACCCCTATCTGCGCAAGCAGGTAGGGGTTTTGTCTTTAAGTAGAAGCTATCGCTTCTCCTGGTGGGCTGAAAGCCAACCGGTGGTGGTAAAAAGGTGGTTGACAGCGTTTTTGAATGCTGTATTATTCACCTCCCGCGACGAGAGATCGAAGCGAGTTAAGTGTCTGAAGTTAAACGAGTTTCTCGCAAAAAACTTCAAAATAAACGCTTGACAGGCCCTGAGGAAAGCGTAGAATGCGCGCCTCGGTTGAGACGAAAAGCTCTTAACCAAACGCTCTTTAACAAATCGAATCAAGCAATTCGTGTGGGTGCTTGTGAGTANGGACTGATAGTCAGAAAGATTATCAGCATCACAAGTGACCATGCGAGAAATCACATAGTCATTTGAGATTGCTGAGCCAAGTTTAGGGTTTCTTAAAAACCCAAGCAGTATTGAACTGAAGAGTTTGATCATGGCTCAGATTGAACGCTGGCGGCAGGCCTAACACATGCAAGTCGAGCGGATGACGGGAGCTTGCTCCTTGATTCAGCGGCGGACGGGTGAGTAATGCCTAGGAATCTGCCTGGTAGTGGGGGACAACGTTTCGAAAGGAACGCTAATACCGCATACGTCCTACGGGAGAAAGCAGGGGACCTTCGGGCCTTGCGCTATCAGATGAGCCTAGGTCGGATTAGCTAGTTGGTGGGGTAATGGCTCACCAAGGCGACGATCCGTAACTGGTCTGAGAGGATGATCAGTCACACTGGAACTGAGACACGGTCCAGACTCCTACGGGAGGCAGCAGTGGGGAATATTGGACAATGGGCGAAAGCCTGATCCAGCCATGCCGCGTGTGTGAAGAAGGTCTTCGGATTGTAAAGCACTTTAAGTTGGGAGGAAGGGCATTAACCTAATACGTTAGTGTTTTGACGTTACCGACAGAATAAGCACCGGCTAACTCTGTGCCAGCAGCCGCGGTAATACAGAGGGTGCAAGCGTTAATCGGAATTACTGGGCGTAAAGCGCGCGTAGGTGGTTTGTTAAGTTGGATGTGAAAGCCCCGGGCTCAACCTGGGAACTGCATCCAAAACTGGCAAGCTAGAGTACGGTAGAGGGTGGTGGAATTTCCTGTGTAGCGGTGAAATGCGTAGATATAGGAAGGAACACCAGTGGCGAAGGCGACCACCTGGACTGATACTGACACTGAGGTGCGAAAGCGTGGGGAGCAAACAGGATTAGATACCCTGGTAGTCCACGCCGTAAACGATGTCAACTAGCCGTTGGAATCCTTGAGATTTTAGTGGCGCAGCTAACGCATTAAGTTGACCGCCTGGGGAGTACGGCCGCAAGGTTAAAACTCAAATGAATTGACGGGGGCCCGCACAAGCGGTGGAGCATGTGGTTTAATTCGAAGCAACGCGAAGAACCTTACCAGGCCTTGACATGCAGAGAACTTTCCAGAGATGGATTGGTGCCTTCGGGAACTCTGACACAGGTGCTGCATGGCTGTCGTCAGCTCGTGTCGTGAGATGTTGGGTTAAGTCCCGTAACGAGCGCAACCCTTGTCCTTAGTTACCAGCACGTTATGGTGGGCACTCTAAGGAGACTGCCGGTGACAAACCGGAGGAAGGTGGGGATGACGTCAAGTCATCATGGCCCTTACGGCCTGGGCTACACACGTGCTACAATGGTCGGTACAGAGGGTTGCCAAGCCGCGAGGTGGAGCTAATCTCACAAAACCGATCGTAGTCCGGATCGCAGTCTGCAACTCGACTGCGTGAAGTCGGAATCGCTAGTAATCGCGAATCAGAATGTCGCGGTGAATACGTTCCCGGGCCTTGTACACACCGCCCGTCACACCATGGGAGTGGGTTGCACCAGAAGTAGCTAGTCTAACCTTCGGGAGGACGGTTACCACGGTGTGATTCATGACTGGGGTGAAGTCGTAACAAGGTAGCCGTAGGGGAACCTGCGGCTGGATCACCTCCTTAATCGACGACATCAGCCT
>NZ_MOMO01000249.1:0-28911 GCF_009933855.1 Pseudomonas sp. SG-MS2
TGCTCGACCTGACCCGCTGGGGCCTGCCCGCCGAGCCGACCGTGCGCCAGGCCCTGGCCGATGGTGCGGATATCGTGACCTTCAGCGGTGACAAGCTGCTTGGCGGCCCGCAGGCGGGGATCATCGTCGGTCGCAAGGATTTGATCGCGAGGATCAAGAAGAACCCGCTGAAACGTGCACTGCGCGTCGACAAGATCACCCTCGCCGCCCTCGAAGCCGTGCTGGCGCTGTACCGCAACCCGGACAGGCTGGCCGAGCGCTTGCCCAGCCTGCGCCTGTTGACCCGCAGCCAGGCTGAAATCCACGCCCAGGCCGAGCGCCTGGCACCCGAGCTCAAGGCTCGCCTCGGGGAGCAATGGGCCGTCAGCGTCGAGCCGGCGCTCGGCATGATCGGCAGCGGCAGCCAGCCGGTTGCGCGCCTGCCCAGCGCCGCGCTGTGCCTGCGCCCACAGGTGTCGAAGAAACTGCGCGGGCGCAGCCTGCATGTGCTGGAGCGCGCCTTGCGCGATCTGGCGGTGCCCGTGCTCGGCCGTATCGACGATGACGCGCTGTGGCTCGACCTGCGCCAGCTGGACGATGAAGCCCAATGGCTGGCGCAGCTACCGGCCCTGCAACTGGGGCCGGTGCAGTGATCGTTGGTACCGCCGGCCACATCGACCACGGCAAGACCGCATTGCTCCAGGCCCTGACCGGGCAGGCCGGCGACCATCGCCAGGAAGAACGCGAGCGCGGCATGACCATCGACCTGGGCTATCGCTATGCCGCCTTGGCTGAAGGCGCGCCACTGACGGGGTTCATCGATGTGCCCGGCCACGAGCGTTTCATCCACAACATGCTTGCCGGCGCCCAGGGTATCGATCTGGTGTTGCTGGTGGTGGCTGCTGATGACGGCGTCATGCCGCAGACCCGTGAGCACCTGGCGATCATCGAGTTGCTGGGCATTCCCCAGGCGCTGGTAGCAATCAGCAAGTGCGACCGGGTCACGCCGGCGCGCGTGGCCCAAGTGCAGGTGCAGATTGCGCAGTTGCTGGCGCCCGGGCCTTATGCCGGGGCGGCGCAGTTCCCGCTGTCGAGTGTCACCTGCGCGGGGGTCGAGGCGCTGCGTCATGCGTTGCTGGCGGCGGGCGAGGGTTTGAAGCAGCGCAGCGTGCGTGGCGGCTTTCGGTTGGCTATCGACCGCGCCTTTGCGGTCACCGGGGCTGGCCTGGTGGTCACGGGTACGGCGCTGGCCGGGCGTGTCAGTGCGGGTGATACGTTGTTGCTGGGCAAGGCCGGTAAAGCGGTGCGGGTACGTGGCCTGCATGCGCAGAACCAGGCGGCGCTGGTGGCTGAAGCGGGGCAGCGTGTAGCGCTGAACATTGCTGCCGAGCGCCTCGCGGTGGAGCAGGTGCGCCGTGGCGATTGGCTGGTATCGCAATGGCTGCACGCGCCCAGCACACGGGTCGATATCGAACTGCAGCTGCTCGCCGGCGAGTCCCGTCCTTTCGAACATTTCAGTGCCGTGCATGTACACCTGGGGACCCAGGACGTCACCGCACGGGTCGCCCTGCTCGAAGGCGAGCGCCTGCTTGCAGGCCAGCGCATGTTCGCCCAATTGTTGCTCAATGCGCCGCTGCAAGCCGTGCATGGCGACCGCCTGGTGCTGCGTGACCAGCGTGCCCAACGCACCCTTGGCGGCGGTACGGTGCTGGACCCGTTCGCACCGAGCCGGCAGCGTCGCAGCGAGGCGCGCTTGCGCCAGTTGGAAGTGCTGCGTGATGCCGAGGGCCTGGAGCAGGCCTTGATGGCGTTGCTCGACAACGCACCAGGCGGGCTCGACCCGCAGCGGCTGGAGCGCCAGTTCAACCGCTTGCGTGAGGGCTGGCAGTTGCCAGCTGACGTGCTGGTGGTCGCAACCAGGCAAGGCCAGTTGTTGTTCGCTAAAGCCCAGTGGCAGGCGCTCAAACACCAGGTGCGCGAACAACTGGCGTTGTNCGACCAGCTTGGCCCGGACCGTGACCGCCTGCGCCGCTTCGCGGCCCTGCCTGTCGAGCGTCCCGCATTCGTCAGCCTGCTCGAGGAGATGCTCGGCGAAGGCACTATTGCCAGCAGCGGGCCGTGGTTGCATCTGCCTGGTCACACGGTGCAGTTGAGCGACGCCGACAACGCGCTATGGTCGCGGCTGCAGCCACGATTGCTGGAAGGGCGCTTCGATCCGCCTTGGGTGCGGACGCTGGCCAGCGAAGAGAAATGTGCCGAGGCGGATGTGCGCCTGTTGTTGCGAAAGTTGGCCAGGCTCGGCGTAGTGCATCAGGTGGTACGTGACTTGTTCTACCCCGAGGCGACGCTACAGCGCATGTCAGAGCTGCTGCTTGGGCAAGCGAATGAAACACCGATAGTGCAGGTGGCCGCATTTCGCGATATGTTGGGCATCGGTCGCAAGCGCAGTGTGCAGATTCTGGAATACTTCGACCGTATCGGCCTGACCCGCAGGGTTGCCGATCAGCGTCACATCCGCGCCGACAGCGCCCTGGCCCAACAGCAGGCCAGGCACTGAGTTCAAGGAAGGCAATCGCGCCCGGTGGCGCGGCCGGGCTTCAAACCCGGTTGGGGACGGCAGCCGTTCCCGGGCAGGTTCGACTCCCGCTGCCTTCCGCCAATTTCCTGTTCAAGCGCGCTCGCCGCACAGGTCCAGCGCAAACCACTGCTCTGCAGCATCTGCATCCAGCCCCGCGCCCAGCAGCGCAAACATCTTGCCCAGCGCCGCCTCACGGGTCATGCCACCGCCACTGACCAGCCCGGCACCGCGCAGGCGGTTGCCCGCCGCATAGGTATCGAACACCACCGAACCCTCGGGGCACTGGCTGATGGCAACCAGCATCACCCCACGCTGGCGCGCCGAGCGCAGCACGTCGAGCAAGGCTTGGTCATCCGACGGCCCGGTGCCGCTGCCGTAACATTCAAGCAGTAGCCCTTGCACCCCGGTGTCGAGCACCGCACGCAGGTGTTCGGCCTGCAAACCGGGGAATACCGGCATCACGGCAATGTTCACCGGTTGGCGCTGCTGGCGATAACCCAAGGTGGCAGGTACGTCGTTCGCCCGCTCGCCTTCACGATGACGCGGCAACGCGGCGAAGGCGTCGAACGCTTCGCTGCGAAGCTTCGAGGCGCGGCAGCCCTGCAACAGCTGGCCATGGAAGTACAGCTGCACGCCAGCCTCAAGGCCTTGCTCGAACTGGCGCAGGGCACCGCACAGGTTGTCCCAGGCATCACTGCCCGGTGCACCGGCCGGCAACATTGACCCGGTCAGCAGAACTGGCACCGGCAGGCCCAGCAGCAGGAACGACAACGCCGCAGCGCTGTGGGCGAGGGTGTCGGTGCCATGCAGCACCAGCACGCCATCGTGGCCGTCATTGTCCACTGCACGGACGATGGCATCGCGCATTGCCAGCCAGTTGTGCTGCTGCATGTTGGCACTGTCGAGCAGCGGGTTCATTTCCTGCAGCGTCCACTGCACCTGGGGTGCATCGCCCAGTTGGGCGAAGTGTTCGCGCATCCGCGCATCGAAACCACCGGCCGGTGCAAGGCCTTCGGCGGTTTCGAGCATGCCGATGGTGCCGCCGGTGTAGAGGACGAGAAGATTCGTGACTGCACGCATGGAAAGCATCCGTAGCGGTGAGCGGAGAGTAGGCAGCCGCCCGCGAACGGGGCGGCTGGGCAGGCGAGGATATCAGCGCTGCGGCTGAACTTCGCCGACGGCTTTGTCAACGGCTGTTTCGGCCTGCGGATTGGCCGGCCAGGCGTTGCGGTCCAGGTCCAGGTCGGCGAACTTGCTCGAGTCGAACACGGGCTGCTTGATGCCGGCTTTGCGCTGGTCGTCGTAATCGCGCATCACACGCAGGCCGACCTTGAACAGCAAGGCCAGGGCGACCAGGTTGACGAAGGCCAGGCAGGTCATGGTGATGTCGGCGAAGGCGAACACGGTGGTCAGGTCCTGTACCGAACCCCAGACCACCAGCGCCAGTACCAGGCCACGGAACACCAGCAGTACCAGGCGGTTGCGGCTGAGGAACTGCAGGCTGTTCTCGCCCAGGTAGTAGTTGTAGAGGATGCAGGTGAAGACGAACAGTGACAGCGCGACGCTGACGAACAGGCGGCCCCAGTCACCGACCACGGCGGCCAGCGAGTTCTGGGTCAGGACGATACCGTCACCTTCGAAACCCGGGGTATAGAAGCCAGACAGCAGGATCAGCAAGGCGGTGCAGGTGCAGATCAGGAAGGTGTCGAGGAACACGCTGAAAGCCTGGACCACGCCTTGCGCACCCGGGTGCTTTACGGCAGCCACGGCAGCGACGTTGGGCGCACTGCCCAAGCCTGCTTCGTTGGCGAACACGCCGCGTTTCACGCCCATGACGATGGCGCTGCCGAGCAGGCCGGCGAATGCAGGGTCCAGGCCGAAGGCGCTTTTGAAGATGGTTTCCAGCATTGCCGGTACGTGTTCGATCTGGGTGCCGATCACGTACAGGGTCACGCCGATGTAGGCCAGGGTCTTGACCGGTACCAGCAGGTCGGAGACTGCGGCGATACGCTTGATGCCACCCAGGAACACGATAGCCAGCAGCACCGCCAGGGCGATACCGGTGTGGCTTGGGTCGAAGCCGAAGGCGTTCTGCAGTGAATGTGTCACGGTGTACGACTGCAGGCCCATGAAGGCGAAGCCGTAGGTGACCAGCAGCAGGATCGAGAACACGATGGCCATGCTCCTGAGCTTCAGGCCGTGCAGGATGTAGTAGGCCGGGCCACCACGGTACAGGCCATCGCCATCGGCGCGCTTGTACACCTGGGCCAAGGTACATTCGAAGAAGCTGCTGGCCATGCCCACCAGTGCGGTGACCCACATCCAGAACACGGCCCCCGGGCCACCCAGGGTCACGGCGATGCCGACACCGGCGATGTTACCGGCGCCAACGCGGCCGGCCAGGCTCAGCATCAGGGCCTGGAAGGAGCTCAGCTGGCCTGCCTGGCCACGCAGCGATTCCTTGAACACACTGAACATGTGGGCGAAATGGCGGAACTGTACGAACCGCGAGCGGATGGTGAAGTAACCGCCGAGACCGACGATCAGCACGATGAGAAGCTTCCCCGAAAGGAAATCGTTGAGTGCTTCGAGCATTGGAAAATGACCTCGATTCTTATTCTTCGCGTGAAAAGACCAGCGGACGGCAGGCGCACCGCTATCGTTGGGGCGCATGGTTGGCCATGACAAGAGTGGTTACAATTTCGCGGGTTGCTCTGAATTGATGCGACTTGATGCTACACTTGCGCCATTCGCGTCACCCTGGATTCAGAACATGAGCGATCATTTCGCTACCAACCTCAAATTGGCCTGCAGCCACTACCGCTCTATCTCCGAAGTTTGCCGCCAGCTGTCGATCAACCGTGCGCAGTTCAACAAGTACCTGAGCGGGCAGAGCCGCCCGACGGCGTTCAACCTCAAGCGCATCGGTGATTTCTTCGGTGTCGAGGACTACGAGCTGAACTTGCCTCCCGAGCAGTTCGCCCGCCTGATCGGCGCCCGGGTATCGGCCGTGGCCGATCAGCCCAGCGACCCGATCAGCGAGCTGTTCCGCCCGTTGCACGAGCACGCCGGCAACCTGTCGCGCTACTGCGGCTATTACTTCGAGTACTCCAACTGCATGTCGGTACCTGGCACGATCCTGGTGTCACTGGTGCACCTGCGCGAGGAGCGCGGCCGCTTCCTGTTCGAACGCCAGGAGCGTCAGGAGCGCTCCACCGCCACCGACCTGCATGCCGAGGTGCGTTGCCGCTACCTGGGCGCGGCGTTCCAGTTGCAGGACCGGATGTTTCTCATCGACTACGAGTCGCTGACCCTGAACGAGATGAGCCAGACCATCCTTATCCCCAGCTTCAAGAGCCGCATCACCCGCTTGAATGGCCTGAAGACCGGTGTTTCCAGCGGCGACCGGCGCAACCCGGCCTGCACACGGGTGGTGTGGGAGTACCTGGGTGAGGAGATCAACCGCATCAACGCCTACCGGCAGGTGAAGCTGTATCAGCCGGACGATCCGCGAATCGATGACGACGTGCGTGAGCGGCTGAGTGTGGGGCCACTCAGTAACGGCTTGTTCGAAATCGAATAGATTGAGCGTCTGTATGGGTATCGCCTCTTGGCGTCCGATGTCACGGGACAGGCCCAGCTGGCTTGCAGTTTATTGAATGCGAGATGGCGGATCTCGGGTCCGGCCTTAGCGTTTACCCCGGTAGTGCTGTCAGCCTCAGGGTTGGACTTCCCCGTCTGGAAACCGCAAAATGAACCCTTTCCCTCATCAACCTGTTCGGATCTGCTGACTCTATGCGTATGCGCCTGATGCTGTTGGGTGGTGGCAATGCCCTCGGGCAAGCGCTGATTCGTCTCGGGGCCGAGGAGGACATCGCATTTCTGGCGCCGCGCCCGCCGGAAGACGGCTGGACGCCAGCAAGCCTGACCCAGCTGCTTGACGATCATCGCCCCGATGCGCTGGTCAACCTGGCTTACTACTTCGACTGGTTCCAGGCCGAGTCGGTCAGCGAGCCGCGCCTGGCTCAGCAGGAGCGGGCGGTGGAGCGCTTGGCGGAGCTGTGCCAGCATCACCAGATCACCCTGGTGCAGCCTTCCAGCTATCGGGTGTTCGATGGTTCGCGTGCCACGGCCTATAGCGAAAAAGATGAGCCCGTGCCGTTGGGCCTGCGTGGCCAGGCCTTGTGGCGCATCGAACAGAGCGTGCGTGCGGCGTGCCCGCAGCATGTGCTGCTGCGCTTCGGCTGGTTGCTGGACGAGAGCATCGACGGTGCCCTGGGCCGCTTCCTGACCCGCGCCGAGCAACCGCAGGAGCTGTTGCTGGCCGATGACCGCCGCGGTAACCCGACGCCGGTCGACGATGCCGCGCGGGTGATCCTGTCGGTGCTCAAGCAGCTTGATTGCACCGCGCCGCTGTGGGGCACTTACCACTACGCCGGTAACGAGGCGACCACGCCGCTGGCGCTGGGCCAGGCGATCCTCACCGAGGCCGGGCAGCATCGCCAGCTGGCCGTGCAGGCGCCGACCGCGCAGGCGCATGCCGCCCGCCCGGATGCCAGTGAAGAACCGCAGAACGCGGTGCTGGCCTGCAAGAAAATCCTTCATACCTTCGGCATCAAGCCGCGTGCCTGGCGCGCCGGCCTGCCGCCTCTACTGGACCGTTTCTACCGCCATGGCTGACGCCCCCATCCTGATCACCGGCGGCGCCGGCTTCATTGGCTCCCACCTGTGCGATGCGTTGCTGGCTAAAGGCTACGCGGTGCGTGTGCTGGACGACCTTTCCACTGGCAAGCGCGACAACCTGCAACTGGGCAACCCGCGCCTTGAGCTGGTGGAGGGTGATGTTGCCGATGCCGCACTGGTGCAGCGCGCCGCGGCAGGTTGCAGCGCTGTGGTTCATTTGGCCGCGGTGGCTTCGGTGCAGGCTTCGGTCGAAGACCCGGTAAAGACCCACCAGAGCAATTTCATCGGCACCCTCAATGTCTGTGAGGCCATGCGCCTGCAGGGTGTGCGCCGGGTGCTGTTCGCCTCCAGCGCGGCGGTGTACGGCAATAACGGCGAAGGCCAGTCGATTGCCGAGGAGACGCCCAAGGCACCGCTGACCCCCTATGCGGTGGACAAGCTGGCCAGCGAGCAGTACCTGGACTTCTACCGCCGCCAGCATGGGCTGGAACCGGTGGTGTTTCGCTTCTTCAACATCTTCGGGCCGCGCCAGGACCCTTCGTCCCCGTACTCCGGGGTGATCAGCATTTTCAGTGAGCGGGCCACCCAAGGGTTGCCGATCACGGTGTTCGGCGACGGCGAGCAAACTCGGGATTTCCTGTATGTGGGCGACCTGGTGCAGGTGATGGTGCAGGCGCTCGAGCAGCCGCAGGTGGAAGAGGGCGCGGTGAATATCGGCCTGAACCAGGCGACTTCGCTGAACCAGTTGCTCAAGGCGCTGGAAACCGTGGTCGGCAGCTTGCCGCCTGTCAGCTATGGCGAGGCTCGTTCGGGTGACATTCGCCACTCGCGGGCGGATAACCAGCGTTTGCTGGCACGATTCGATTTTCCGCAGCCGACTTCGATGGTCGAAGGGCTGGCGCGCTTGCTCGGCAAGGCCTGACTTAGGCCGCTTTGCGGCCCATCGCCGGCAAGCCGGCTCCCACGCTGATTGATGTACTCCGCACCTTGTGGGAGCTGGCTTGCCGGCGATGGGCTGCGTAGCAGCCCTAATGAGACTAACTGACTGGCATCAGGCCTTGGCCGCCCTGCATCGCAGTGGTCAGAACTTGTAGCCAAGGCCGACCATGTAGACCCACGGGTCGACTTCTACGTTGACCTTGGTCTTGCTGTAGCCCAGCGCGCTCGGGCCGTCGACGGTGGCCTTGGTGTCGATATCGACGTACCAGACCGAAGCGTTGACCAACAGGTTGTCGGTGAGCATGTAGTCCATCCCCAACTGCCCGGCGATACCGACCGAGTCCTGCAGCTTGAGGTTGCTGAAGCCCTGTTGCTTGCGCGCGCTGCTCAGGTCTTCGTCGAAGAACAGGGTGTAGTTGATGCCGATACCCGCGTACGGCTGGAAGCGCGAGTTCGGTGCCATCGGGTAGTACTGCAGCGACAGGGTCGGTGGCAGTTGCTTGATGTCGGCCAGCTTGCCGTCCAGGCCGCCACCCAGGCCCTTCACGCCCACGGTGTGCTGGAACGGCGTGGCCGCCAGCAGTTCAAGGCCGACGTGGTCGGTGAGCATGTAGGCGAAAGTCAGGCCCAGTTGGGTGTCGCTGTCCAGGGTCGCCTTGGTGCCCGACACCTTGTTGCCGTCGAACTTCAGGTCGCCGCTGCTTTCGTTCGGGGCGGTGGTGATCGCGCCTGCGCGCAGGATCATGTCTCCCGCCTGGTAGGCGTGGGCGGCAGGGGCGGCGAGCGCAAGGGCCACAAGTGAGGCGCCGAGCAAGGACTTGTTCATGGAAGCTCCGAAAGGACGTGAGTAATCAAGTTGTCCAATGGTACGGAGCCGTCTAAACCGAATGTTTGACCCAGCTCAAAGAACTGCGTTCACGAATTAGAAACAGTTCTCACTTCAGCTCATAAACGTATATTTTCTCGGCTTCCATCTGGTAGCCGGCGTCGGCCAGTTCGCTGCTGGAGGCTCTGACGTGCAGCTTTCCTTCAATCCAGTAGGGCTGGTACAGGTCTTCGACGCGTACGCCCATTTCGCTGAAAATATGCACGATCTGGTTGGAGGGCGGTGGCGGTACATGGATACAGGCGCCGTAGTAGGGCACTAACAGGAACTCGGTAGTGCGACCTTCTTCGCTGACTTCCAGTGGCACGATATAGCCGGGAAGTTTGATTTGCTGGCCGTCCAGGTCCTTGACCACCGGCGCATCGGGCGCTTGCTGGCGCGCCGCTGGGGCTGACTCAGCGGACAGGGCGCTGCTCAGTTGCGACATGTCGTGTAGCGGGGCGAGTTGCGGCGGGATGATCGGCGCGCCTTCCGGGATCAGTGCAGGCCAGTCGAGTTCGCGGGGTTCGGCCGCCCAGGTGGGGGCGGCGAGCATCAGCAGGGATAAAAACAGCGCGCGGAACATGGCGTTTTCTCAGAGGTGAATCGACAACCCATCGGCCAGCGACTGCCGGTAAGCGCGCCAGGCCGGCACGCTGCCCATCAGCAGCGCTGCGCCGAGGATGATAGCAAGCAGCGTCCACTCGTGCGTGCTGGGCCAGGCCAGCGGCAGGTACAGGCCGTAGTTGGCCTGAACGTAGCCTTGGGCGAGGGCGATGCCGGCATACAGCAGGCCAAGCCCGGCAACGATACCGGCACTTGCCAGTGCCAGCGCTTCAAGCACCAGCAACCCGGCAATGTGCCAAGGCCGGGCCCCCACCGAGCGCAGAATCGCCATTTCCCGGCGACGTTCGTTGAGGCTGGTGAGAATGGCCGTGAGCATGCCGATCAAACCGGTCAACACGACGAACAGCGAGACCACGAACAACGCCTGTTCGGCCGTACCCATCAGGCTCCACAACTCCTGCAGCGCTACCCCGGGCAAGATCGCCAGCAGCGGCTCGCTGCGGTATTCATTGATCTCGCGCTGCAGGCTGAAGGTGGCGATCTTGCTGTTCAGGCCCAGCATGAACGCGGTGATCGCGGCGGGCTGAAGGTCCATGGCGCGAGCCTGTTCGGCGCTGATGCGCCCGGCACCACGGGCAGGCACGCCGTTATGCCAGTCGATATGGATCGCCTCCATGCCCGCCAGGCTGATGTGCAGCGTGCGGTCGACAGGTGTGCCGGTGCGTTTGAGCACGCCGACCACGGTGAACGGCTTGTCGTCGTGTTTGACCAGGCTGATTGCCGCCACGCCATGGGCAAGCACCAGCTTGTCGCCAAGCCTGTAGTGCAGCGCCTCGGCCACCTCGGCGCCCAGCACCACCTCGAACGGATCGCCGGCGAACTCACGGCCCTGGCTCAGCTCCAGGTGCTGCCGGCGACCGTACTGGTAATGGCTGAAGTATTCACCGGTGGTGCCCATTACCCGGTAGCCGCGGTGCGAGTCGCCGAGCGAGATGGGAATCGCCCACTTCACCCGTGGGTCCTGGGCGTAATGCTGGTAACTGTCCCAACGGATATTGTTGGTGGCGTTGCCGATGCGGAACACCGAATACAGCAGCAGGTTTACCGAACCCGAGCGGGCGCCGACGATTAGGTCGGTGCCGCTGATGGTGCTGGCGAAACTGGCGCGTGCTTCGGTGCGCACACGTTCCACGGCCAGCAGCAGGCACACCGACAGGGCGATGGCGAAGGCGGTGAGAAACGCCGTGAAACGGCGATTGGCCAGGCTGGTCAGGGCAAGGCGAAGCAGGTACATCAGGCCTCCCGGGGCTTGGCTGCGCGGTTGAGTTCGGCCAGTGACAGATGACGGTCGAACAGCGGTGCCAGGCTCTGGTCATGGCTGACGAACAACAGGCTGGAGCCGGCGGCGCGACATTCATCGAACAGCAGGCGGATGAACGCCTCGCGGGTGTCGGCATCCAGTGCCGAGGTCGGTTCGTCGGCAATGACCAGCTCGGGTTGGCCGATCAATGCTCGGGCAGCGGCCACCCTTTGTTGCTGGCCGATCGACAGGCTGTCGGCGCGGCGGGCAAGCAGTGCCGGGTCGTTCAGGCCCAGATGGGCAAGCAGCTCGCGGGCAGCTTGGTCGACACTGCCGTGGCGTTGGCGGGCGCGGTCGGCCCGGCTGTGCGAAAAGCGGCAGGGCAGTTCGACGTTTTCCCGTACCGAGAGGAACGGCAGCAGGTTGAACTGCTGGAAGATATAACCGGTGTGATCGACCCGAAAGCGGTCGCGGGCGCCCTGGCCAAGGCTGCCGAGATCCTGGCCGAGCAACTGGATACGGCCCTGGGCTGGCACGTTCACCCCGCCCAGCAGGCCCAGCAAGGTGGTCTTGCCACTGCCGCTGGGGCCCTTGAGGAACAGGGCCTCGCCTGCTTCCAGGCGAAACGCGGGTATATCCAGCAATGGCGGCTGCCCTGGCCAGGCGAACACCAGGTCTTGCAGGGCGATCAACGGCAGGCTCATTCAGAACGCGACCACGGCCTTGGCAGGCGAGGTTTCCAGGCCTTTCTGGCCGTTCGGGCCGATCAACTGCACATTGATTTTCTGCGTGGCGGGGAAGGTCTTGAACAGCGGTGTGAGGTCGAGCTGAGAGAATTTTTCCGGGGCGGAGCATTTGAGCTGATAGTGCGCACTGATGTCGCTGTGCTGGTGGCCATGCTCATGTTCATCACCGTCGTCATCTTTTGCCGCATCACCGAACAGTGGGCTCTCCAGCTCCTGAGCATCTTCCTTGCAGCCAGCAGCCGCTGCCAGGCCAAACAGCTTCAGAGGTTGCTCGAGCTGCTGGCGCACGGCGGCGACCTTGGCTTTGTCGGCATCACTGCTGGCGCTGTGTTCAAAGCCGACCAGGTTCATTGCCGGGCTGTCCAGCTCCAGCTCAAGGGTGTTGCCGTCGAGCACCACATTGAGCTTGGCCACACCGTGCTCATGCGCCCCGAGCGTGCCGTGGGCGTGATCATGGTCTTCGTGGGCATGAGCCACGGCCAGGGGCAGCAGGGCGAAGGGCAGGGCGAGCAGCAGGCGACGCATGGGTGACTCCAGAAGCGGACCGGGAAAGATTTAGTAATGTTATAACAACTTTTCTCTGTGCCGCCAGCCTGCGTGGTGAAGGTTTCATGTTGTTGTAGCATGAGGGTATTGAACGCGCCTGAAGGAATGCATCGTGAGAATTCGTGGACAGATTGGTGACTGGCCGGTGGACCTGAGCATTGAGCTGGAGCCCGAAGAGTGGGCGCAGTTGGGGCGGCAGCTTGAAATGCCTGTGGCGGCCGAAACGGTATCGCAGGCTATAGCGGCAGCGCCGCGCCAGGATGACGGGCAGTGGACGGCTGCGCGGGAGGTGCTGCGTCAGGCGGGGCAGATGAACGGGCCAGAATTGCTGGACCGGTTGGAAGGGCTGGCGGGTAGTACGGCGGCGGGCAAGCGGCTGCTGGTGCGGTTGCGACACAGCAGTGAGGTGAAGGTGGAAAGTGGCGCGGATGCGCCGGTGTATCACTGGATCGGGTAAAGCTGTAGGCCTGTGTTGCCCCGCAAGCGAGGGCATGGCCCTCGCCTGTTGGGCGAATCAGAACATGGCCGAAGACAGCCTACGGCGGTAAACAGCCACCAGCGGATGGTCGCCACCGAGCAGGTCGAACACTTGCAGCATCGCCTTCTGCGGCAAGCCGTTTTCATAGGCGCGGTTACGCTGGAACAGTTTTAGCAGCCCATCCAGCGCCGCTTCATACTGCTGGCGCGCCAGTTGCTGGATGCACAGCTGGTAAGTCGCCTCATCATCCTGCGGGTTCTGCGCCAGGCGGCTTTTCAGGTCGGCGACTTCCGGCAGGCTGGCAGCCTGGCGCAGGAAGGTCAGCTGCGCTTTGGCACCGGCCAGGGCGGCCTTGTGCTCATCGGTCTTGACCGCGTCCAGCACAACCTGCGCTTCGCCCAGCTCGCCGCGCTCAGCCAGGCAGCGGGCATACAGGATCAGCGCCTCGGCATTGCTGTTGTCTTCACCCAGCAGGGCCTGCAGCAATGCCTCGGCCTCGGCGAAACGGCTCTCGGCGAACAAACCTTTGGCTTGCTCCAAGGGCGAGGCGGCCGGTGCGGCAGGCATCTGCACATGAGGCTCGAGCATGGCGCGGATCGCCGACTCCGGCTGCGCGCCGGCAAAGCCGTCGACCGGCTGGCCATCCTTGAACAGCACAACCGTGGGCAGGCTGCGAATGCCGAACTGGGCAACGACTTGCTGCTCAACGTCGCAGTTGATCTTGGCCAGCAGCAGCTCGCCCTGATAACCCTCGGTGATTTTCGCCAGCAGTGGCATCAGCGCCTTGCAGGGCGCGCACCACTCTGCCCAGAAGTCCACGAGGACCGGCTTGTGGAAGGAGTTTTCGATCACCAGTTGCTGGAAGTTGGCATCGGTGGCATCGAAGATAAACGGTGTTTCCTGGCTCATCGTGACTCTCGCAAATCCGTGAATGGCACCACTATAAAGGCTCGCGGCTGGCGTGGTACAGGCTGACCCGGCGGAATTCGTGCGGCTCGGCCAGGTCCGGCAGGGTCAGTGCTTCAAGCACGCCCAACTGCTGGTAAAGCGGGTGGCTGAAATCGCGTACTCGGGAGTCTGCCACCAGCGCCTGGCGACCGCGGCCGAGGAAGGCATCGAGCAGCGGCAGATTGGCGCGGTCGTACAGCACATCGGCAACCAGAATCAGGTCGAAACGGTCTTCTTCGGCGAAGAAGTCATTGCTGTAACTGAGCTCGACCCCGTTCAGCTCGGCATTGGCGCGGCTGGCATCGAGTGCCAGCGGGTCGAGATCGCAGGCCACCACTTCCAATGCCCCGGCGCGCGCTGCAGCAATGCCGGCGATACCGGAGCCGGCGCCAAAGTCCAGCACGCGCTTGCCGGCCACCCATTCAGGGTGCTCGGCCAGGTAGCGGGCCATGGCCAGGCCGCTGGCCCAGCAAAAGCTCCAGTACGGTGGGTCGTCGAGAATGCGCCGGGTTTCTTCGCTGCTGAAGGCGCGGTCCATGTTCTGATCGTCGATCAACCAGAGTTTGAGCGCGCACCCCGGCAGTTCGCTGACGACCAGCCGCGCTTCGCAGATCAGGCCGCTGAGGGCCTGTTGCAAGGCAAGCGGCGCCACCTAAGGCGCCTTCTTGAAACGCAGCGGGCCTGTGGCTTGAGTCTGGGCCTGGGTGATGCGCACGGGCGGCAGGTGCATGATCAGTTGGCCCGACTGGCTGGCGCGGCCACGCAGTTCGACCCGAGCCCCGGCCGGGAAGACCTCCGGGTTGAAGCGCAGGCGGTAGGGCAGCGCCTGGCCGGTCCCGGTCAGGGTGCTGCTGGCCAGAAGCTGTTGCGGCCGGTCGCGCTCGTCGATGACCAGCAAGGCCAGCTCCACGTCGGCACCGCGGGGGATTTCCAGCAAGGTACCGCTCAGTTCGCGTTGATAGGCGGGCAGCGGGCCCAGTGGTTCGGCCTTTTTCGCCACCTTGGCGGGCGCAGGTGCCGGGGCTGGCTCGGTCTTCGGCCGATCGCTGCCACAGGCGGCGAGCAGGGCGGCGCAGCCCAGCACGACGAGCGCTCGATAATGCATGGGGTAGTCCTTCAGGGGCAGATTTACCTTGGATGTTAACCCCTTTGGCTTGTCTTGCCAGTGGGATGCGCTACCATGGCCCTCCCTTTTTTTGTTGCCTGCCACCATGCACTGTCCCTTTTGCGGTGCCAACGACACCAAGGTCATCGACTCGCGCCTGGTCGCCGAGGGCGAACAAGTGCGCCGCCGTCGCGAATGCGTAGCCTGCGGCGAGCGTTTCACCACCTTCGAAACCGCCGAGCTGGTATTGCCCCGGCTGATCAAGCAGGACGGCACGCGCCAGCCTTTCGACGAAGAAAAGCTGCGTGCCGGCATGCAGCGGGCGCTGGAGAAGCGCCCGGTCAGCGTCGAACGCCTCGAGGCGGCCCTGGCACATATCAAGAGCCGGCTGCGCGCTACGGGTGAGCGCGAGGTCAAGTCGCTGGTGGTGGGTGAGCTGGTGATGGCCGAGCTGCGCAAGCTCGATGAAGTGGCCTACATCCGTTTCGCTTCGGTGTACCGCCGCTTCCAGGACCTCGATGAATTCCGCGAAGAAATCGACCGCCTGGCCCGCGAGCCGGCTAAAGAGTGAGCATGCCGAGCCAGACCGCGATCCTCGACGCCCATTACATGGCCCGTGCCCTGGAGCTTGCCCGCAAGGGTATTTACACCACTCACCCCAACCCGCGCGTGGGTTGTGTGATCGTCCGTGACGGCGAAGTGGTGGGTGAGGGCTGGCATGTGCGCGCCGGTGAACCACATGCCGAAGTGCATGCCCTGCGCCAGGCCGGTGAGCGTGCCCGCGGCGCCTGTGCCTACGTGACGCTCGAGCCTTGCAGCCACCATGGCCGCACCCCACCGTGCGCCGAAGCGCTGGTACAGGCTGGTGTGGCGCGGGTGGTGGCAGCCATGCAGGACCCCAACCCGCAGGTCGCCGGGCAGGGCCTGCGCCGCCTGGCCGAAGCAGGCATCGAAGTCGCCAGTGGTGTGCTCCAAGCCCAGGCCCGCGCCCTGAACCCCGGTTTCCTGAAGCGCATGGAGCATGGCTTGCCGTTCGTGCGGGCCAAGCTGGCCATGAGCCTGGATGGCCGCACCGCCATGGCCAGCGGCGAAAGCCAATGGATCACCGGCCCTGCCGCCCGCTCTGCGGTGCAGCGCCTGCGTGCCCGTGCCAGCGTGGTACTGACCAGCGCCGCCAGCGTATTGGCCGACAACGCACGGATGACCGTGCGCGGTGCCGAGCTGGGCCTGGACCCCGACACCACCGCGCTGGCGCTGAGCCGCCCCCCCCTGCGCGTACTGATCGATGGCCGCCTGCGCCTGCCACTGGACGCGCCGTTCTTTCAGGCTGGCCCGGCCCTGGTGGTAACCGCCATGGGGAACGACCCGCGGTACGCCCAGGCTGGCCACGAGCTGCTCAGCCTGCCGGGCAGCAATGGCCAGGTCGATCTGCTCGCCTTGATGCAGTCACTTGCAGCGCGTGGCGTCAACGACATCCTGCTGGAAGCTGGCGCAGGCCTGGTCGGCGCTTTTGCCCAATTGGGCCTGATCGACGAGTACCAGCTGTTCGTCGCCGGCACCTTCCTTGGCTCCCAGGCCCGTCCGTTGCTGGACTGGCCGCTGTCGAAGATGAGCGAAGCGCCACGGCTGAAAATTACCGAAATGCGTGCAGTGGGCGATGACTGGCGGGTCACGGCCATCCCTCTGCCGGCGCCCGGCGTATAATGCCGGGCTTGCCCTGCGCAACCCGTTTTTGAGGAAGTCCCCATGTTCACCGGCATCATCGAATCCATCGGCACCATCCGCAGCCTGACCCCCAAGGGCGGTGACGTGCGCGTCTACGTCGAGACCGGCAAGCTCGACCTGGGTGACGTCAAGCTTGGCGACAGCATCGCCGTCAACGGCGTGTGCCTGACCGCCGTCGAACTGCCGGGCGATGGCTTCTGGGCCGACGTCAGCGTCGAGACCCTCAAGCGCACCGCTTTCATCGACCTCAAGAGCGGCAGCAAGGTCAACCTGGAGAAGGCCCTGACCCCGACCACCCGCCTGGGCGGCCACCTGGTCAGCGGCCACGTCGACGGTGTCGGCGAAATCATCTCGCGCAGCGATAGCGCTCGCGCCATCCAGTTCCGCGTGCGTGCACCCAAGGAGCTGGCCAAGTACATTGCCCACAAGGGTTCGATCACCGTCGACGGCACCAGCCTGACGGTCAATGAGGTCAATGGCGCCGAGTTCGAGCTGACCATTGTCCCGCACACCCTGTCCGAAACCATCATGGCCGACTACCGCGCAGGGCGTCGGGTCAACCTTGAGGTCGATTTGCTGGCCCGTTACCTGGAGCGCCTGCTGCTGGGCGACAAGGCTGGCGAACCGAGCAAGGGCAGTGGCATTACCGAAAGCTTCCTGGCCGCCAACGGCTTCTTGAAATCCTGATTGAGAAGGGGGTGCCGCGTGGCGCTCAACAGCATCGAAGAACTGGTCGAAGACATCCGCCAGGGCAAAATGGTCATCCTGATGGATGACGAAGACCGTGAAAACGAAGGCGACATCATCATGGCGGCCGAGTGCTGCCTGCCTGAGCACATCAACTTCATGGCCAAGCACGCCCGTGGGTTGATCTGCATGCCGATGACCCGCGAGCGTTGCGAAATGCTCAAGCTGCCGCTGATGGCGCCGCGCAACGGCTCGGGCTTCGGCACCAAGTTCACCGTGTCGATCGAAGCGGCCGAAGGTGTTACCACCGGCATCTCGGCGGCCGACCGCGCACGCACCGTGCAGGCCGCAGCCGCCAAGGATGCCAAGGCCGAAGACATCGTAAGCCCGGGCCACATCTTCCCGCTGATGGCCCAGCCCGGCGGTACCCTGGCACGCGCCGGCCACACTGAGGCCGCCTGCGACCTGGCGCGCATGGCCGGTTTCGAGCCGAGCGGCGTGATCTGTGAAGTGATGAACGATGACGGCACCATGTCGCGTCGCGCCGAGCTCGAAGTGTTCGCCGCCGAGCATGGCCTGAAAATCGGCACCATCGCCGACCTGATCCACTACCGCATGATCCACGAACGCACCGTGCAGCGCGTTTCCGAGCAGCCGATCGAGAGTGAGCTGGGTGAGTTCAACCTGGTCACCTACCGCGACGCCGTGGAAGGCGATGTGCACATGGCCCTGACCCTGGGCAAGGTCTGCGCCGAAGAACCGACCCTGGTGCGTGTGCACAACATGGACCCGCTGCGCGACCTGCTGCTGGTCAAGCAGCCTGGCCGCTGGAGCCTTCGCGCCGCCATGGCCGCGGTTGCCGAGGCCGGCAGCGGCGTGGTGCTGTTGCTGGGCCACCCACTGGATGGCGATGTGCTGCTGGCACATATCCGCGAAAGCGCAGGCGATGCACCGACCAAGGCACCGACCACCTACAGCACTGTGGGTGCCGGTTCGCAGATCCTGCGTGACCTTGGCGTGCGCAAGATGCGCCTGATGAGTTCGCCGATGAAATTCAATGCGATATCCGGATTCGATCTGGAAGTTGTAGAATACGTGCCCTCCGAGTGACTTGAGGCGGCGCTTGCGCCCTCACGCTCGAGTCCAAACCCTCCCGAGGCCGCCAGAGCGCGGCCTCGCTCTTGAAGATGAGAACATCGGAATGACCCTGAAGACCATCGAAGGTACCTTCATTGCCCCCAAAGGTCGCTATGCTTTGGTGGTTGGCCGCTTCAACAGCTTCGTCGTAGAAAGCCTGGTGAGCGGTGCCGTTGATGCCCTGGTACGCCACGGTGTCAGCGAAAGCGACATCACCATCATCCGTGCCCCGGGCGCGTTCGAAATCCCGCTGGTGGCTCAGAAAGTCGCCCAGCAAGGTGAATACGACGCGATCGTCGCCCTGGGCGCAGTGATCCGTGGCGGTACCCCGCACTTCGAATACGTGGCGGGCGAATGCACCAAGGGCCTGGCCCAGGTGTCCATGGAGTTCGGTGTGCCGGTGGCCTTCGGTGTCCTGACCGTCGACTCCATCGAGCAAGCCATCGAGCGTTCCGGCACCAAGGCCGGTAACAAAGGTGCTGAAGCTGCCCTGTCCGCTCTGGAAATGGTCAGCCTGCTGGCGCAGTTGGAGGCCAAGTGATTAGCGACGAAAGCGATCGTTTCAACCCGCGCGATCCAAAACCTGCGGATGCCGGCAAGCCATCGAAGAGCGCCAAGCGCCGCGAAGCCCGCAAGCTCGCGACCCAGGCCCTGTACCAATGGCACATGGCTCAGCATTCGCTGAACGAGATCGAAGCGCAGTTCCGGGTCGATAACGATTTTACCGATGTAGATGGCGCCTATTTCCGCGAAATCCTGCATGGGGTTCCGGCCATCAAGAGCGAAATCGACAGCGCGCTGAAACCGTGCATGGACATCGCCCTGGAAGAGCTCGACCCGGTCGAACTGGCCGTATTGCGCCTGTCCACCTGGGAGTTCATCAAGCGTGTCGATGTACCGTATCGCGTTGTGATCAACGAAGGCGTAGAGCTGGCCAAGGTCTTCGGCGCCACTGACGGCCACAAGTTCGTCAACGGCGTGCTGGACAAGCTGGCACCTTCGCTGCGCGAAGCAGAAGTCAAGGCGAACAAGCGCTGATCCTGGCGCTGTCGAGCCATGGGTGAGTTCGAGCTGATCAACCATTACTTCGCCGCCGCGCCCTGTGCGCAGGGCGGTGAGGGCGTGGCGCTGGGCATTGGCGACGACTGCGCCTTGCTCGAGCTTGCCCCGGGCGAGCAGTTGGCGGTGTCTACCGACACCCTGGTTGCCGGGGTGCACTTCCCGACGGTCTGTGACCCGCGCTTGCTGGGGCAGCGCTCACTGGCCGTGGCGGCCAGCGACCTTGCAGCCATGGGCGCCAATGCCATCGGCTTCACCCTTGCCCTCACCCTGCCCGATGTCGGTCCCGACTGGCTCGCCGCCTTCGCCGACGGCCTCAGCCGCATGGCCCAGCGTTGCCGCATGAGCCTGATTGGTGGCGACACCACTCGCGGCCCCTTTAGCATCACCGTCACTGTTTTGGGCAGCGTCCCCGCTGGCCAGGCCCTGCGCCGCAGCGGTGCCCGGCCGGGTGACCTGCTGTGTGTGGGGGGCGTGCTGGGCAAGGCAGCCGGTGCGTTACCGTTGGTGCTGGGCGAGCGGGAAGCGCCTGCCGAGCAGGCCGAGCCCCTGCTGGCCCACTACTGGTCGCCGCTGCCTCAACTCGGCCTGGGCCGGCGCTTGCGCGGGCGGGCGACGGCGGCGCTGGACATTTCCGATGGCCTGCTTGCCGATTGTGGGCACATCGCCAAGGCCTCCGGCGTCGCCCTTGAGGTGAACCTGGCGCAGGTGCCAGTGTCTCCTGCACTAGAGGCCTTTCTCGGCCGCGACGCGGCGGTGCAGGCGGCGCTCACCGGTGGCGACGATTACGTATTGGCGTTCACCCTGCCGCCTGAGGCGCTTTCATCCCTGGCGGACGCCGGCGTACATGTCGTCGGCCGAGTGCTCCAAGGGCAGGGCGTGACCCTGCGTGACCCCCAAGGCCAGGACATCACTCCCGTACAGCGGGGCTATCAACACTTTAGGGAGACACCGTGACCGACCACCCCAATCAGGTGCCTGCGGAGTTCGTTCCGCCATCGGTCTGGCGCAACCCGTGGCACTTCATCGCTTTCGGCTTCGGTTCGGGCACGCTGCCCAAGGCACCCGGCACCTGGGGCTCGATGGTGGCCATTCCGTTCATCCCGCTGTGGCAGATGCTGCCCGATTGGGGTTACTGGCTGCTGCTGGGCATCACCATGCTGTTCGGCTTCTGGCTGTGCGGTAAAGTCGCCAATGACTTGCGCGTGCACGACCATGAAGGCATTGTCTGGGATGAAATGGTCGGCATGTGGATCACCCTCTGGCTTGTGCCGCAAGGGTGGCAGTGGATTCTGGCGGGGTTCCTGATGTTCCGCTTCTTCGACATCCTCAAGCCATGGCCGATTCGCTGGATCGATCGCCATGTGCACGGCGGTGTCGGCATCATGCTCGACGATATCCTGGCCGGCGTGTTCGCCTGGCTGGGCATGCAGGTTCTGGTGTGGGCGGTAGGCTGAGACAGGGAGCGCTTTGATGGCCATTCGGACTGTGCTGCTGGCAATGATGCTCAGCTTTGCCCATGGGGCGCTGGCGGCCGAAGGCGTACCGAAACAGGTCCATCTGGTCAGTGAAGAGTGGCTGGACTACACCAATGCCGATGGTACCGGCGTGGCCTGGGATGTCTTGCGCAAGGTCTTCGAGCCTGCCGGCGTCAAGGTGGTGGCAAAGAGTGCTCCTTACAGCCGTGCCGTCGGGCTGGTCAAACGCGGCGAAGCCGATGCCTGGGTCGGTTCCTACAAGGATGAGAACGACGACAATCTCTACCCGCGTTGGCACTTCGACATGGACCACATCTATGCGCTGGGGCTTGCCAGCAAACCGGTGCCTACCCTGGAGACCGTTGGTCAGTATCGCTTGGCCTGGGTGCGTGGCTACGATTACGGCAGCTACCTGCCGAACGTAAAGGAGTCGCGCGAGATTCAGCGCCGCGAAGGCATCCTGCCAATGCTTGAGCATGATCGCGTGGACTTCTACATCGATGCGCTGACCGAAGTTGACTACGTGCTTGGCCAAACCTCTCAGCCAGAACGGTTCCGGCGGACCCATGTCGCCGAACTGCCGTTGTACCTGGCCTTTGCCCGCAACGAGCACGGCAAGGCCCTGCGTGAACTGTTCGACAGACGCATGGCTGAACTGGTACGCAGCGGCGAGTTGAAGCCTATCTTCCAGCACTGGAAACAGCCGTATCCCTTTACTGCCGACAGCAAGCCTCAATAGCACCATGGGCTGCCACAGGCTAACCGAACATCGAACTTTTCGATCTTAACCCACGGTATTCAGCCAGCGCACAGGCGCTGACCTGCTGATACAATCGCTTCACGAGAATTTTCCTACTTATCCAGGAGCACAACGTGCCCGTCGTCTTTGTTGCCGCCTCTAAACTCCCGACCCCCTTCGCGACTTTCACCATGCATGGTTTCCTCGACGAAGCCACCGGCCGTGAGCACGTGGTGCTCAGCCTGGGTGACATCGCCGACGGTGAGCCGGTGTTGGGGCGCCTGCACTCCGAGTGCCTGACTGGCGATGCCCTGTTCAGCCAGCGTTGCGACTGCGGCTCGCAACTGGAAGCCGCCCTGCAGGCCATTGCCCGTGAAGGGCGCGGCGTGCTGCTTTACCTGCGTCAGGAAGGCCGTGGCATCGGCCTGCTGAACAAGATCCGCGCCTATGAGTTGCAGGATGGTGGTGCCGACACTGTAGAGGCCAACGAGCGTCTGGGGTTCGCTGCCGACCAGCGTGATTACGCGATCTGCCTGCCGATGCTCGAGCACCTGGGCGTGAAATCGCTGCGCCTGATGACCAACAACCCGCGCAAGGTCAAGGCGCTGACCGACATGAACATCAAGGTTGCCGAGCGCGTGCCGCTGCATACCGGGCATAACCCGCACAACCGTTACTACCTGGCGACCAAGGCCGACAAGCTTGGCCACATGCTGGGTAACGAACACCAGGGTGAGGTCCCCCAGGCGTGACCCGCAGCGAGGTGAAGCGGCGCCTGGCGCTGGCCTGGTGGCAATACCTGGCGGTTGGCCTGGTACCGCTGCCGGTGATGGCCTGGGCCTTTGGCGGTGGCGATGCGCTGATCCCGGTGCTGGCGATGCCGCTGTTCATCGCCGGTGCGGCAACCATGTTCCTCAGCCTGCCGCGTTTCGGCGCCTACAAGCGTGCTTTGATCGCCACCTCCAAGTTGCTTGGCACGGCTGAAGAGCCGGCTGCCTGGATCGAGTTGGCCCGGGTGCGGCGCATGGCCATGCTGTTCGCCTGTTTCCCTGCCTGGGTCGCCGCGCTGTCGGTGCTGGTAGGGCTCGAAGCTGTGCCGCAAATCCTCTTGGCGTTATCCACAGTGGTGGTGCTTTACCTCTACCGCATCCCGCGTCAGCTGGGGTGATGCGCCGCCTGCTCTGCCTGCTGGCGCTGCTGGCCTGTACCGTCCAGGCTGGCGAGCCTCTGCGCGTGGTCAGCCTTGCGCCTTCGATGAGCGAAATCATGCTTGAGCTGCAGGCCGATGACCTGCTGGTGGGCGTGCTCGACGGCGGCGAGCGCCCAGCGGCGCTGCGTAACCTGCCTTCGGTAGGGCGCCAGGGGCAACTGGACATGGAACGCCTGCTCAGCCTCAGGCCTGACCTGCTGTTGCTCTGGCCCGGCAGCGTGGCACCGGCCCAGCGCGATCAGCTTACGCGCCTGGGTATCGCGACCTACAGTGCAGAACCCCACGACCTTGAGCAACTGCTTGAACAGATCGAGGCCATTGCCGTGCGTGTAGGGCGGGCAGAGCAGGGGCGGCAGTATGTGGGAGGCCTGCGTGAACGGTTGCGGCAACTGCGTCAGCACTATCGGCGTGAACAGCCGCTACGGGTGTTCTATCAGGTCTGGGACCGGCCGCTGTACACCTTGGGTGGGCGACAGGTGGTGAGTGATGCCTTGGCGGTGTGTGGGGCGCGCAATATCTTTGCCGACCTGAGCCAGCCGGCACCGCAAGTGAATGTGGAATCAGTGCTGATGCGCGATCCGCAGGTGATTCTGGCTGGCGACCAGGGGCAGTTGGCAAGCTGGAAGGCTTGGCCAGATTTGGGCGCTGTGGCCGGTGATCGTCTGCTGGTGGTGCCGGACAAGGGCCTGGAGCGGCCCAGCGGGCAGATGATCGAAGCCACCGCCCGCTTGTGTGCGCTGCTCGAAGCTAAAGCGCCGGCGTCCAGGTGACGCTGAACAGGGCCGTGCGGCCCTCTTCGCGGTAGCCGTAGCTGGCGCCATCGTAGCTGTACAGCGCACGGCTGTAGCCTTTGTCCAGCAGGTTATCCAGCTTTAGTTCCAGCTTCAGCTCGTCGGTCGCTGCCCAACTGCTGCGCAGGCCCAGCAAGCCATAGCCGCCGAGGCGATTGCGGTTGGCCTCGTCGTCGTAACTGGCGCTGACGGCCTGCCAGCTGCCTCCTACCGTAAAACGCTCGAATTGACGGTCCAGGTCCAGGCTCAAGGTGCGCCTTGCGCGACGGGCGAGGGTGTGGCCGCTGTCACGATCACGCGGATCGATCAACGCTAGGCCCAGCTGGCTGCGCCATTGGCCCCACTGTTGCTCCAGTGCCATTTCCACGCCGTTGATACGCGCCGAGGCCACATTACGCGGGATCGAGTCCTGGCCAAAGATAATCGCATCGCTCAGGTCAGTACGGTACAGCGAAGTTTCCAGGCGGCTGTCGCGGCTGAGCTGGCTGCGCCATTGCAGCTCGTAACTTCTGGAATGCTCCGGGTCCAGCTGCGGGTTGCTGTACTGCGGGTAGTACAAGTCGTTGAAGGTCGGCGCACGAAAGCCTTCGCTGTAGGACAGCAGCACATCGTTGTGCGTATTCAGCGGCACGGTCAGGCTACCGCTCCATGTGGTCTGGCCGCCAAACTGCTGGTTCTGGTCGCGGCGCACGCCCAGTTCGGTAGAGACGTGCTCGCCGCGCAAGCGATGCTGGATGAAAGCGGCGCGGTTCCAGCGGCTGTCTTCGCTGAAATCGGTGCTGGCGTGCACGCGGTCTTCGTACCAGTCGCCGCCGATCAACAGGTTCTGCCGCTCGCTCAGGGCCAGGTCGTTCTGCCAAGTGACCTGGTCGCGATAGGTGTTGAACACCGAGCGTTCGTCACTGAGCTTGTCGCGCTTGTCGTCGCGGTTTTCGCTATGGCCCAGCTCCAGGCGTGAATGCCACACGTCATTGAGCTGTGCATCGAAGTAAGTACCCAGGCTGCTGACGCTGAAGTCGGTGTAGGGCTTTTGCCCGAAGCTTTCGAAGGTGACCGGGTCGAAGCCACCGAACGGATTGTCGTACTCGCTGCGCCCTTGGCTGTCGAGCAGGTTCAGGCCGGCTTCGAAACGTTCGCCAAAGGTGTGGCTCAGGCTCAGGTTGAACGACTTGTTGCGGTAGGCATCATGATCGCCGTCGCTGGCGAAGGACGGGCCGGTCGAGTCGATGCCTGCTGTTTCGTCCAGGCTGGCGCCCAGGTTGAAGCGGGTCGCGCCCTCGCCTCCGGACAGGCCCAGGCTGCGTTGCCAGGTCTGGTTGCTGCCTGCCGCCATGCGCAGGCGCGGCTGCAGGCCCGTGCCGTTGCTGCGACGGGTGAAGATCTGAATGACACCGCCGATGGCATCGCTGCCGTAGATCGCCGAGCGTGAGCCGCGCAGCACTTCGACACGCTCGATCTGGTCGACGTCGAGAAACTGCAGGCCGCTGTCGCCCGAGGTGGCGTTGGCGATGCGCACGCCGTCGACCAGTACCAGGCTCTGCGCGGCCTTGGTGCCGCGGATGAAGATACCCGGCAGGCTACCGCGGCCACCGGTGGGCGCGACTTGCACGCCCGGCACGCGGGCGAGCAGGTCGGTGACGCTGGTCGGTTGCAGGCGGTCGATGTCGTTGCGGGTGAAAACGGTGTTGGCGGCGCTGGTGGCGGTGCGTGATTCGACCTGGCGGTTGGCGCTGATCAGCACGTCGGGGAGCTTCAGGGCGTCGTCGCGTTCGGCGGCCAGCAGCGGCAGGGGCAGGCAGAGCAGGGTGGCGAAGGTTGAGGTTTTCATGGGCAGTACCAGTTTGCGAGGGCTGCGCCCTCGATCGCGACACAAGGCCGCTCCTACAGGATTCCGCGGTCCTGTGTAGGAGCGGCCTTGTGTCGCGATGGGCCGCAAGGCGGCCCCAGGGATTACAGGCCGAGCCTGGCCATGCGGGCCTTCACCGAAGCTTCGATGCCGGCCGCATCCAGCCCACATTCAGCCAGCATCTGCGCAGGCTTGGCGTGCTCGACATAGATATCCGGCAGGCCCAGGTGCAGCAGCGGCTTGATCACGGCCTGGCTGGCCAGGAACTCGCCCACCGCAGCCCCCGCACCGCCCATGATGGCGTTCTCTTCGAGGGTCACCAGCAGCTCATGACTGCCTGCCAGCTCCAGCACCAGTGCCTCGTCCAGCGGCTTGACGAAACGCATGTCGACCACGGTGGCGTTGATTTTCTCGGCAACCTGCAGGGCTTCGGCCAACTGCACGCCAAACACCAGCAAAGCGACCTTTTCGCCCTGACGACGGATGACGCCCTTGCCGATTTCCAGCGGTTCCAGGTCACCACTGATCGGCGCGTTGGGGCCGGTGCCGCGTGGGTAGCGCACCGCTGCCGGGCCGTTGTACAGGTGGCCGGTGCTGAGCATCTTGCGCAGTTCGTTCTCGTCGCTGGGCGTCATCACCAACATGCCCGGGATGCAGCGCAGGTACGACAGGTCGTAGCTGCCCGCGTGGGTCGGGCCGTCTTCGCCGACCAGGCCTGCCCGGTCAATGGCGAACAGGACGTCGAGGTTCTGCACCGCCACGTCGTGGATCAGCTGGTCGTAGGCGCGCTGCAGGAAGGTCGAGTAGATCGCGACCACCGGCTTGCTGCCTTCGCAGGCCATGCCCGCCGCTAGCGTCACGGCATGCTGCTCGGCGATGGCCACATCGAAGTAGCGCTCGGGGTAACGCTCACTGAAGGCAACCAGGTCGGAGCCTTCCTTCATTGCCGGGGTGATGCCCACCAGGCGGTTGTCGGCAGCGGCCATGTCGCACAGCCACTGGCCGAATACCGCAGAGTACTTCGGCCCGCTGGCCTTCTTCGGCGCGGCCGGCTTGTCGGCAGGCTCGAGCTTGGTGATGGCGTGGTAGCCGATCGGGTCGATCTCGGCCGGCGCGAAGCCTTTGCCCTTCTTGGTCACCACGTGCAGGAACTGCGGGCCTTTGAGGTCACGCATGTTGCGCAGGGTGGCGATCATGGTCGGCAGGTCGTGGCCATCGATCGGACCGATGTAGTTCCAGCCCAGCTCTTCGAACAGGGTGCCGGGTACCAGCATGCCCTTGGCGTATTCCTCGGTGCGGCGGGCAATCTCCCAGGCACCTGGCAGGCGCGACAGCACCTTCTTGCTGCCCTCGCGCATGCTTGCGTAGGTGCGGCTGGAAAGAATCTTGGCCAGGTAATTGGACAGCCCGCCAACGTTGCGCGAGATCGACATGTCGTTGTCGTTGAGAATGACCAGCATGTCGGCGTTGACTTCCTGGGCGTGGTTCAACGCCTCGAACGCCATACCGGCTGTCAGGGCACCGTCACCGATCACTGCAATCGACTTGCGCGCGCTGTTCTGCAGGCGGGCGGCAATGGCCATGCCCAGTGCGGCGCTGATCGAGGTGCTGGAGTGGCCGACGCCAAAGGTGTCGTACTCACTCTCGCTGCGGCGCGGGAAGGCGGCGATCCCGTCCTTCTGGCGCAGGCTCAGCATGCGGTTGCGCCGGCCGGTGAGGATCTTGTGCGGGTAGGCTTGATGGCCGACGTCCCACACCAGCCGGTCGTCCGGGGTGTCGAAGACGTAGTGCAGGGCGATCGTCAGTTCGATCACGCCCAGGCCGGCGCCAAAATGCCCACCGGTCTGACCCACGGTGTAGAGCAGCTCCTGGCGCAGCTCGTCGGCCAGGTGCTCAAGGTCGGCTTCGGCCAGCCGGCGCAGGCCGGCAGGCGTGTCAGCGCGGTCGAGCAACGGCGTGACCGGGCGTTCGCGGGGGATCTCTTGAAACGTCGTGGGCATCAGGCGAGTCGTTATAGATGTTAAGACGCGGCAGTTTACCCCATTGTGGGAAAAGTGCCCATTCGACCAGAGGTTGCAGCCCCCTGTGTGCGGGTTTGGAACCAGTGCTTCTTAATGGCGGCGTTCGACGATGTAGCGCGCCAGCGCCCGCAGAGGTTCTGCGTTTTCACCAAACCCTTCAAGTGCGACCAGCGCCTGGTCGCGCAGTTCGATCGCGTAGGCCTTGGCCGCTTCCAGGCCAAGCAGGGCCGGGTAGGTCGGTTTGTCACGGGCGATGTCGGCACCTTGGCGCTTGCCGAGGGTGGCGGTGTCGCTTTCCACGTCGAGGATGTCGTCCTGCACCTGGAATGCCAAGCCAATGGCCTGTGCATAAGTCTGCAGGGCGTCCAGCTGCGCCTGCTCGGCGCGGCCGCTGGCCAGGGCGCCAAGGCGCACGCTGGCTTCGATCAGCGCGCCGGTCTTGTGCCTGTGCATGAACTCCAGGGCCTGCTGGTCCAGCTTCACGCCGACCGAGCCAAGGTCGATGGCCTGGCCTCCGACCATGCCGGCAGGGCCTGCAGCTTTGGCCAGGGCCTGGACCATGGCCAGGCGGATGGCGTCGGGCTGCGGGCTCAGCCGGGGGTCGAGCAGGGCGCTGAAGGCCAGGCTCTGCAGGCCGTCGCCTGCGAGGATCGCACAGGCTTCATCGAAGGCTTTATGGGTGGTCGGCTGGCCACGGCGCAGGTCGTCATCGTCCATGGCCGGCAGGTCGTCATGCACCAGCGAATAAGCATGGATCAGCTCCACCGCGCAGGCGGCGCCGTTGGCCTGCTCGGCCGGTGCGCCCAGCGCTTGGCAAGCCGCATAGGCGAGCAGCGGGCGCACGCGCTTGCCGCCGTTCATCACGCTGTAGCGCATGGCGGTGTACAGCCGCTCAAGCTCCTTGGTGGGCGCAATGAACAGGGGTTCAAGGGCCGCATCGACGCGCGCCTGGCTGCTGGCCTGGTAGGCGCCGATCATGCCTCTGGCTCCGCATCGAAGGGCTGAGCGGCGAGCTCGCCGTCGCGTTCCAGCAGTATCTGTACTTTTTGCTCGGCCTGGGCCAGGGCGCCCTGGCAATCGCGGGTCAGGGCGATACCTTGCTCGAAGGCGGCCAGCGAGTCTTCCAGCGACAACTCGCCGTTCTCCAGGCGTTCGACCAGGGCTTGCAGGTCGGCGAGGGATTGCTCGAAATCGATGGAGGCTTTTTTGCGGGCCATGGCGACGGGTCTCGGTGGCTGTTCAGAACGGCGCGACACTAGCAGAGCGGGGCGGGGGGAGCAAACTTGAGGTTGGTTTTTCCGGCCCACAGGTACAGCACAATGCCAGAAGGCTGTGCTGAACCTGTTGGAGCCGGCTTGCCGGCGATTGGGCCGCAAAGCGGCCCCGTCGATCAATCAGGCTGGCATAGCTTCCAGCTCCACCATTGCCTCGCGGCAGCGTGCCAGCTCGGCAATGGTCAGCACCGGCAGATTGTACTGGCGGGC
>NZ_MOMO01000250.1:0-30733 GCF_009933855.1 Pseudomonas sp. SG-MS2
GGCGGTCTCAGTGACCAAGTGCAACACCCGAGGTAAGGTGCTGCATGACTACTCACTACACCCACTTGACCATCGAAGAGCGCGTAACGCTAATGATCATGCGTATGCAAGGCGCCTCGCTGCGAGCCATCGCCCAAGTTCTTGGGCGCCAACCCAGCACGCTGAGTCGAGAGGTGCGGCGCCAGTCGCAGCCTGGGCACTATGACGCCAGCACTGCCGGTGCTCGAGCCCGTGCCCTCAGACACGTCCCGAGGCGCAGCAAGCTTCTTGCCCCTGGTTCTGAACTGTTCCAGGTCGTACACAGCATGTTGGCCAAGGGCTGGTCTCCTCAGCAAATTGCCGCCAGACTCAAGGACTACTGGCCTGATAATCCTGAGCGGCATGTGAGTCACGAAACGATCTACCTGACAATCTATGCATACCCACGCGGCGAGCTTAAGCGTCAACTCATTGGTTACCTGCGCCAGGGCGGCAGCAAGCGGCGTACTCGCAGCACTGCGCCAGCTCGGCGCGAGCGCTATCCAGCTGAACAGAATATTCGCTACCGACCTCAAGAGGTCGAAGGTCGACAAGTGCCAGGTCATTGGGAAAGCGACCTGATCATGGGCGCGAACAATCGCTCGGCAGTAGCGACGATGGTCGAGCGCACAAGCCGTTTCGTGATCCTGGCCAAGTTGGATGCGCCCACCGCAGACGCCGCGCTAGAGGGGATGACGCGAGAACTTTCGCGGATGGCACCGGCGCTGCTGAAAACCATGACCCATGACCAAGGCAGCGAGATGGCCAAGCATCAAGAGCTGACAGATCGTACGGGAATGAAGATCTACTTCGCTGACCCGCACAGCCCTTGGCAAAGAGGCAGCAACGAGAACACGAACGGCCTGCTCCGGCAGTACTTACCCAAGGGCACCGATTTGTCGCTGGTTAGCCAGGAGCGGCTGGACGAGATTGCCGACTTGCTCAACACCCGACCTCGTCAGACATTGGGCTGGAAATTCCCTGTTGAAGTGTTGACGGATCATCTGCAACTGCTGGCAACCAATCGGCTCAACATTATCAACTGACTGTTGCACTTGGAACCTGAGGCCGCCATGCTGCAGCTTTCTACCAAAAGTTATCTGAGTACTGGGGAGATTTCTCGGTACGCCGAGAAGGTAGCAGGCGTGGCGAAAGCTGCGAATCTGATCAAGAAAGGGGCATATATCGGTGTTGCACTGGAAGTGGCTGGGACAGGGATGTCTATTCATAAGGCATGCACCACTGGTCGCGAAGAAGAATGCAGAAAGGCCAAGTATGTAGAGACAGGTGGTTTAGCGGGCACTATAGCTGGAAGCGCGGCTGGAGGATTTATGGGTGGTGCTATTGCGGGTACTATATGCGTGGCGCTTAGTGTCCCCACTGCCGGTGCTGCCGGTGCTTCGTGTGTTGTGTTCGGAGGTGCAATAGGTGGCAAGTATGGAGGCGATTTTGGAAAAGAGCTGTTAGGCAGGGTTGGAGAGATAATCTATGAGCGGGTACATGAATGAAGTCTGATATGGCGGTCTTGCTAGCGACACTTCTGTTAGTCTGGATGATAATTAGTGTGGGTCTTATGACTTATTTGGCTCGCCGCTACATCGATGTCATCGAGTCCAGTTTATCAAGGTGCAGCTATGTACAGGATAATAGGTCAAACTTTTCGTCTGCGGGCTTGATTGGAAAAGTGTTACGTACCTGCTTGGCTGCGAACATGCTGATGATTCCCAAGATTTTTGTGGTAAAAGGTGTGGCGGACGCCTCGGAGATTCTCCACTTTCCAAAGCGCATTAAAAATAAATTGTTGGTTTCGTGGGGTGGGCTTGTATTGTCCACTTCTTTGTTTTTTGCTTTTAATGGCATGATGAAATTATTTGGCTGGTCTCTTTGACTTCCTATTGGCGCCGCAGCTTTCCAGCAAACTTTAGCTGAACACTAGGGGTGTTATGCCTAGAGTAGGGGGGAGCTAGTTCGAATACTGTGCTGCGGCATCAACCAGGGTCTTGGCAATCTCTGCGCGCAACTCGCTTGGCTGCTCGATTACCATGTCTGCTCCCTGACTCAGTACCCACCAGCGCAATGCCCCACCATCTTCCACCGTGGCCCGCAGTCGATGCCCCTGGTCCAGTGCCGTCAACTGCATGTCCACGCTCAAGGGTGCCTCGCGCAACTGCCGGGCCAATGAGTCGCTGACCCAGGCCTGCATCTCGACCCCTTCACCTTGCATCGGCTGGAGCGCCTCACCGCGCAAGTAGCCATGCAGGTCGAAATTCCCGCGCAGCTCGCCCAAGGCATTCGCCGACCAGTGCCAGCCGAACGGAATGCTCTTGTCGTTGCGCTCCAGCGGGAAGATCAACGACAGCTCATTGAGGTCGCGTTCCACCGTGCGTTTGCTGACGGTGAAACCCACATCGCGCAGGCGCCACACCAGTTCTGCGCTGGTAATACCCGGGGAACGGCTGGGTAGCTGGCGCAGCAGCGCCCACTGACGGCTGAGGGTGGCGCGGGTGGTGGCGAACGGCAAAAGGTAACGTCCTTGTCTAGGCTTGCCGCATCAGGATGGCGGCATTAGTGGGTCATGGCAATTAGCCACGATCCGTTCAGATCAAGGAACCGCCAATTGGTTGCCTGGCGCCGAATCGTTCGCGACAGGTTTTGACGTGACGTCGCGCAGAATCACGCCTCATCACAGCCGCAGTAAGGCCTGTGGGTCGTTCAATGAGGATGAACATGTCAGCTGTCAGCAATATCCACTCGCTGCTCGCCCGTCTTCTGCCTGAGCAGGTCATTCCCGCGCCGACCCCCGCTGGCAGGCGGCAGCGGCTGTTCGCCGGGGTGGGGTTGCCCAGCCAGCGGGCGCTGCTGGTCAACCGCCTGGACGAAGCGGCGGACCTGCAAGCGGTGTATGCCGACCTGCGCCATCAAGCGCTGGCCGGCCATGTGGCGGCGCTCAATGACCTGGGCTGGGTCTGGCTCAATGGCAAGTACTGGCGTGCCGACACCGTGCTGGCCGGGCACCTGCTGCGCATGGCGGCCATGCAGGGCAATGCCGCAGCCTGGTTCAACCTGGGGCAGCAGCACTACTTCGGCAAGGGTGTGGAGGTTTCCTACGTCCAGGCCGCAGAGTGCTATCGCCATGCCTTTGACCGGGGCATGCTCGATGCAGCCGCCGCACTCGGCGATTTGTACGAGGAAGAAGTGTGCGATGCGCAACTGGGCTGGCAGGTCGATCTGGCTCAGGCTTACCAGTGGTTTCTTCGTGGGGCCGAACGGGGCGAGGTGCGTTGCCGCTTCGAGGTGGGCTACCGTTTGTTGCATGGCCTGAGTGTGGACGCTGATATCAAGGCCGGGCTGTACTGGCTGGAGCTGGCGGCAGCGACCGGGGTCATGCAGGCGGCCGAGGAGCTGGCAGTGCATTTCAGCCGTTGCGATGCGGCGCGCTATCTGGATTGGCGGGATCGGGCAGTGCAGATGGGCAGTACATTGGCGCTGGCGATGAAGTTGGAGGACCAGGTTCAGCCTCAATGAACAACAATTCATGTATTCCCCCCGTCGCCCCCGGTTGACGACAGGGGGAGGGCCAGGCGTATATTGATAGTTAGCAAACTATGAATATCCTTGGTTCTTTACATGACGCTTGACTCACTGCGCCTGCAAGTCAGCACCGGCATGGTCGTTGCCGCCCGCCATTGGCGGCGCATTTGCCATACGGCCCTGACCAGCTACGGCATTTCCGAAGCCTGCGCCGCACCCTTGCTGATGATCGTGCGCCTGGGCGATGGCGTGCACCAGGTAGCCGTGGCTCAGGCCGCTGGCCTGGAAAGCCCGTCGCTTGTGCGCCTGCTTGACCAGCTGTGCAAGGCTGGCCTGGTATGCCGCAGCGAGGATCCGCTGGACCGCCGTGCCAAGGCCCTGAGCCTGACAGCCGAGGGCCGTGCCTTGGCCGAAGCCATCGAAGCCGAACTGGTGCGCGTACGCCACGAAGTGCTGCAGGGTATCGATGAGGCCGACCTGCATGCCGCCTTGCGCGTGCTCCGCGCCTTCGAGGCAGCAGGCCTTGGAAGCACTGGCGGGGTGGCATGAACGGTTTTTTCAGTTCGGTACCGCCGGCCCGCGACTGGTTCTATGGTGTGCGTACCTTTGCCGCGTCGATGATCGCGCTGTACATCGCACTGCTCATGCAGCTGCCGCGCCCCTACTGGGCGATGGCAACCGTCTACATCGTTTCCAGCCCATTCGTTGGGCCTACCAGCTCCAAGGCCCTGTATCGGGCCCTTGGCACGCTGCTCGGCGCTGGCGGGGCAATCTTCCTGGTGCCGCCGCTGGTGCAGTCGCCGTTGTTGCTGACCGTCGCGATCGCCCTGTGGACTGGCACATTGCTGTACCTCTCGCTGAACCTGCGCACCGCGAACAACTACGTGCTGATGCTGGCCGGCTATACGCTGCCAATGATCGCCCTGGCGGTGGTCGACAACCCGCTGGCAGTGTTCGACGTTGCTTCTTCACGTGCCCAGGAAATCTGCCTGGGGATTGTCTGCGCAGCCGTGGTCGGCGCGATTTTCTGGCCACGACGCCTGGCGCCCGTGGTGGTTGGCGCGACCGGAAGCTGGTTCAGTGAAGCGATCCGCTACAGCGATACCTACCTCGCCCGTGATGTTGCTGCGGACAAAGTGGGTGGCATGCGTGGTGCCATGGTTGCCACCTTCAACTCGCTGGAGTTGATGATTGGCCAGCTCGGCCACGAGGGTGCAGGCCCGCATACCTTGAAGAACGCCCGCGAGCTGCGCGGGCGCATGATCCATCTGCTGCCGGTGATCGACGCCCTTGACGACGCCCTGGTGGCGCTCGAAGGCCGCGCCCCGGCGCAGTTCGCCCAGCTGCAACCAGTGCTCGCCGCCGCCCGCGAATGGCTCGAGGGCACAGCACAAAGCGCCTCGGTAGCTCGCTGGACTGCCCTGCACGAACAGATCGACCGCCTGCAGCCCGGCGCCGCCGCGCTCGACCAGCGCGCCGAATTGTTGCTGTCCAATGCGCTTTACCGGCTGACCGAATGGGCCGACCTGTGGCAGGACTGCTGTACCTTGCAGCACGCCTTGCGCACGGATGACCCCAAGCCCTGGCGCGCGGTCTACCGCCACTGGCGCCTGGGCCGCCTGACACCGTTCTTCGACCGTGGCTTGATGCTTTATTCGGTGGTTTCCACCGTGCTGGCAATCATCGTCGCCTGCGGCCTGTGGATCGGCCTGGGCTGGAACGACGGCGCCAGCGCGGTGATCCTCGCCGCCGTGTCGTGCAGCTTCTTCGCCGCCATGGACGACCCGGCACCGCAGATCTACCGGTTCTTCTTCTGGACGTTGATGTCGGTCATCTTCTCCAGCCTGTACCTGTTCCTGGTGCTGCCCAACCTGCACGATTTCCCGATGCTGGTGCTGGCCTTCGCGGTGCCGTTCATCTGCGTCGGCACCCTGACCGTGCAGCCACGCTTCTACCTGGGCACCTTGCTGACCATCGTCAACACCTCGACCTTCATCAGTATCCAGGGCGCCTACGACGCCGATTTCTTCACCTTCCTCAACTCCAACCTGGCAGGCCCTGCAGGGCTTCTGTTCGCATTCATCTGGACCCTGGTGATGCGCCCGTTCGGTGTGGAACTGGCCGCCAAACGCATGACTCGCTTCGCCTGGCGGGACATCGTCGAGATGACTGCCCCGGCGACCCTGGCCGAACGTCGCCAGCTCGGCGTGCAGATGCTCGACCGCCTGATGCAGCACCTGCCGCGCCTGTCGCAGACCGGCCAGGACAGTGGCGCAGCCCTGCGCGACCTGCGAGTGGGCCTGAACCTGCTCGACCTGCTGGCCTACCTGCCGCGTGCAGGCACCCAGGCCCGCGAGCGCCTGCAAACGGTGATCGAGGAAGTGGGCGGCCACTACGCTGCCTGCCTGCGTGCCGGTCAGCGCCTGCATGCCCCTGCGGCGCTGCTGCGCAACATGGAGCGGGCACGCCTGGCGCTGAACCTGGATGAACTGTACGAACGTGGCGATGCCCGCACGCACCTGCTGCATGCCCTGAGCGGCCTGCGCCTGGCATTGCTGCCGGGTGTCGAGGTGATGCTCGAGCCTGCCGAACAACCGCAACTGCCCCCCGGGCTCGACGGAGCGCCCCTGTGATCGGTGAACTGGATATCAGCGGGGTGTTCCTGCCCACGCTGCTGGTGATGATGGTCTGCACCTACCTGCTGTTTCTCGGGGTGCACGCGGTGCTGGTGCGCCTGCACTTCTACCGCCTGGTCTGGCACCGGGCGTTGTTCAACGTTGCTTTGTATGCCGTGCTGCTTGGCGCGGTGGACCATTTTTGCCGAAGCCTGATGCTGCCATGAAAAAACCTTTGCTGACCCTGGGCCGTGTGGTCCTGACCTTGCTGGTAGTGACCTTCGCCGCCGTGCTCGTGTGGCAGATGGTGGTGTACTACATGTTCGCCCCCTGGACCCGCGACGGCCACATCCGCGCCGACGTGATCCAGATCGCCCCGGATGTTTCCGGGCTGATCCAGAAAGTCGAAGTGCGTGACAACCAGACCGTCAAGCGCGGCGACGTGCTGTTCACCATCGACCAGGACCGCTTCACCCTGGCGCTGCGCCAGGCCAAGGCGACCCTTGGCGAACGCCAGGAAACCCTGGCCCAGGCCTCTCGCGAAGCGCAGCGCAACCGAAAGCTGGGCAACCTGGTGGCGGCCGAGCAACTGGAAGAAAGCCAGTCCCGCGAGGCCCGTGCCCGTTCGGCGGTGAGCGAAGCCCAAGTGGCGGTCGACACCGCCCAGCTCAACCTGGACCGTTCGGTGGTGCGCAGCCCGGTGGACGGTTACCTCAACGACCGCGCGCCGCGAAACCACGAATTCGTCACGGCTGGCCGCCCCGTGCTTTCGGTCGTAGACAGTGCTTCGTATCACGTCGATGGCTATTTCGAAGAGACCAAATTGGGCGGCATCCACATTGGCGATGCCGTGGACATCCGCGTAATGGGCGACAACACTCGCCTGCGTGGCCATGTGCAGAGCTTTGCCGCCGGTATCGAGGACCGCGATCGCAGCAGCGGCAGCAACCTGCTGCCCAACGTCAACCCGGCGTTCAGCTGGGTGCGCCTGGCCCAGCGGATCCCGGTGCGCATCGCCTTCGATGAAGTGCCGCAAGACTTCCGCATGATCGCCGGGCGTACCGCCACGGTGTCGATCATCGAGGGCCCGCGCCCATGAAACAGCTGATCCTGGCTGGCTTGTGCCTGTCTCTTGGGGCCTGCATGATGGTAGGCCCGGACTATGAAGTGCCCAAGGACGCGGCAGTGCAGCGCAGCGACCTCAGTGGGCCGCTGCGCCAGGATGCTGCCAGCGTCGTGTCGGCGCCGGTACCCGAGGACTGGTGGCAGCTGTATCAGGATCAACGCCTCAATGAGCTGGTGCGCCAGGCGTTGAGTGCCAACACCGAACTGCGCGTGGCTGCGGCCAACATTGCCAAGGCCCGTGCCCAGGTCGAGGTAGCCCAGTCCCAGGGTGGATTCAACGGTGGCATCAAAGCCGGAGCCCAGCGGTTGCAGGAGTCTGGCGAGGCATTTTTGCTGACCGAGAAGGTGCCAGTGGCCAACATCGGTGATGCGATCATCAGCGCTTCCTACCAGTTTGACCTCTGGGGTACCTTCAAGCGTGGCACCGAAGCGGCCAAAGCCAATGCCGACGCTGTGCAGGCCGCTGCCGATACCGCCCGCATCACGTTGGTGGCCGATGTGGTCAAGGCCTACACCCAGGTGTGTTCGGCCAATGAGGAATACCACATCGCCCGCGAGTCGCTCGATTTGCAGCAGCAGAGCGTACAGCTCAACCAGCGCCTGCGTGATGCTGGCCGGGGTGACGAAACCCAGGTCACTCGCTCGCAGACCCAGTTCAAATCGCTGCGCGCAGAGTTGCCGCGCTTCAAGGCCGAGCGTGAAACCGGCCTGTATACCTTGGCCGCGCTGCTGGCCAAGCCTGTGGAGCAACTGCCTGCCGGCACTGCCGAGTGTGCCGAGCTGCCACACCTGAACCAGCTGTTGCCGGTCGGTGATGGCGCCGCGCTGCTCAAGCGCCGCCCCGACGTGCGCCAGGCCGAACGCCAGTTGGCGGCATCTACAGCGAATATCGGCGTGGCCACGGGCGCCCTGTATCCCGACATCAGCATCGGCGCCCAGGTTGGTACCATCGGTATTCTCGAGAACCTGGGTGAGCCTGCGACCAACCGCTGGGGCTTCGGCCCGCAGATCAGCTGGAACATCCCCACCAACGGCACCCGTGCCCGCATTCGCATGGCTGAGGCTTCGACCCAGGCGGCGCTGGCGCATTTCGACGGCGTGGTGCTCAACGCCATTCGCGAAACCCAGACCCGCCTGGCCCAGTACAGCGCCTTGCTCGACCGGCGTGATGCGCTGGCCGAGGCGGAGAAGTCGGCAAAAGAAGCGGCGGACCAGACGCACCGCTATTACCAGGCGGGGCGTGAGTCATTCCTGGCGGACTTGCAGGCGACACGGACCTACACGGACATGCGCGCGCAGCTGGCGGCGGCCAATAGCCAGGTGGCGATGGGGCAGATCGGTGTGTTCCTGGCGTTGGGCGGTGGGTGGAAGGATACCGCCAAGCCTTGAGGTCCCATCGCCGGCAAGCCGGCTCCCACAGGAATTGCACTGTACCTGAGGGCAGCGCTTTACCTGTTGGAGCCAGGTGGCGATGTGGCCATGGCAGTCAAACCCAGATCGCGTCCCAATGCGGATAATCCCCCACCCGCTCAACCAGACCTGCGCGCTTAGGGTTCAAGACGATGTAACGCGCCACAGCCTGCACGTCTTCTTCTCGGCGCAACGCCCGGTCATGAAACCCCTTCTGCCAAAGCCTCCCATATCGCCCGAGATGGCGGTTGATGGCACAGGTGCTGTGCGACTTCACCCGCCGCATCAACGTTTTCAGGCTCACCGGCCCCAGCTCGATCAACCAGTGGAAATGATCAGGCATTACCACCCAGGCTAAAGACCGCGCCGCACCTTCTGCCTCGGCCTGGCGTAGCTGGCTGACCAACAAGCGGGCCGAGTGAAATCCACCCAGTACAGGGGCCCTGTGCAATGTGGTGCTGGTGAGAAGGTACAACCGATGCCTTTCTGAGAACCGGCCAAGCCTTAGCTGATTTGAATGGGGACGATCCATGTTCCCTGCCTCCTATGGTTTGCCTGTGAGGCTAGTAGCGACGGTTTTATCAGGTTGGACGCAATTGGTACCTGCTGTTTCCGCGGGGTGGCCAATCGCCGGCAAGCCGGCCACAGGGAACGCGCAGTTCTTGAGGTCTGCACTGTACTTGTGGGAGCCGGCTTGCCGGCGATCGAGGGCGAAGCCCTCGCAGCAGTCGCAAGCCGTAAGACATTTCTGAACCTGAAACCAAATGCTTCAGTTTTTTCACTCTGGCGACTTATCCTACGACGCCTATCGGAAGGTGCCGTCTTGGCTGGCAAGCGCTCCGGGAATAATGTCCTCGGGTCGCCTCGCAAGGCGATCGGGCGTGAGACACCCGGTTCACATTCGGTAGCGCCGCTCCATGGCGGTCGTGCGCGGGCAGGCTTCGGTCTGGCCGGGGTTACCGTATGTCCCGGGTCTCACCCCGTGCACGACTGCCACCCAAATCCGTGAGACGAGGAGGAAGGCAGGTCAGCCCAACATACGGAGATCCGCCATGAAAAAGCTCGTCCCAGATCCACCTCCATCCGCCCTGCTTCTGCTCGACCCTCCCGCCATCTCGCTCCCGGAACCGCCCAACACCCAAGAGTGCAACGCACTCATCTGCGCTTTGACCCTGACCATCAAACAGACCTCCAGCGTGCTGCTCGACAGCCCGCAAGGCCCTGTGCGTGACGCCATGGGCATGAACATCCGCCTGCTGTGCCGGATGATCAATGCGCTGAACGAGCACGCCGGTGCGCAAGGAGCATCACAATGAGCGAGGGCCTCAACCAAGCATCAACGGCAGGCGTAGAAACCTTCGACCTGTTCAGCCTCAGGGCGGATGTTCCGTTCGATCATGCATTCTCGCAGCTTTCCGTACTGCTCGGCTGCATCCGCCACCTCACCACCGAAGCAGAAATGGAAAACGACCGCATCGCTGGCAGCGCGGCGCGGATTCTCAGCGAGATGGCCAAGGCATTGATCGATGATCTGGAGCGGGGGATGAACGAGGCTCACTGAGGCTGCGCAGGCTCCATTTGTTGCGATTGCTGCTTCTGCAACTGCACAGGGCCATTGAAATAGATGTGCCATTGCGTGTTTCTTTCGTCGGGACGAGTAACATGGCCGTTTCGGGGCCGCAAAGCGGCCCCAAATCGCTCAACTGAACGGCATCGGGCAAAGCCCTTCCTGCTTCAAGAGGAAAAATGCAATGCGCATATGGATCGACGCCGACGCCTGCCCCAAGGCAGCCAAGGACCTGATCGTCAAATTCGCCCTCAAGCGCAAGCTCGAGGTGGTCATGGTGGCCGGGCAGGCCGTGGCCAAACCGGCCTTCGCCGTTGTGCGGCTGATCGTGGTACCCAGCGGCATGGATGCCGCCGATGATTACCTGGTCGAGCACGCCGTGCCAGGTGAGCTGGTCATCTGCAGCGACGTGCCGCTGGCCGACCGCCTGATCAAGAAGGGGGTAGCGGCGCTGGACCCACGCGGCCGTGAATTCGACGAGCGCAACATGGGCGACCGGCTGGCAGTGCGCAACCTGTTTACCGAGTTGCGCGAGCAGGGCCAGGCCGGCGGAGGGCAGGGGCCTTATGGCGAACGCGAAAAGCAGGCGTTCGCCAATGCGCTGGACCGTATTCTGGCCCGCTTGGCCAAGGGCTGATCAGTCAGCCTCGTGGGTCATTTCCAGCACGCGATCCACCAGCTTGTAAATGCCGCCAGCCGCCTCGCTGATCGACTTGGCCACCATGTACGCCGGCGTGGTCACCAGCTTGCGCTGGGTGTCCTCGACAATGTCATGCACATCGCACTCTTCATGGGTGCCACCCATCTTGGTCACCGCAGCAGCAGTATCGGCATCGTTCCCGATGGTGCAAACCACGCCAGGGCCGTAGATCTTGGCCGCCAGTGCCGGTGAAATGCACATCAGGCCAACCGGCTTGCAAGCTTCGGCAAAGGCCTCGGCCAAGGCCAGTACCTGCGGGTTGACCGTGCAATCGCTACCTTCGACGGCAAAGTCGGACAGGTTCTTCGCCGCCCCGAAACCACCCGGCACGATCAGCGCATCGAAGTCCTCGGCCCTGGCCTCGCTGATGTCCTTGACCTCGCCGCGAGCGATGCGCGCCGATTCCACCAGCACATTGCGCGACTCAGGCATCTGCTCACCGGTGAGGTGGTTGATCACGTGCATCTGCGCGATGTTCGGCGCGAAGCACTGCACCTGTGCGCCGCGCTGGTCGAGGCGCAGCAGGGTGATCACGCTTTCATGGATTTCGGCGCCATCGTAGACGCCACAGCCGGAAAGAATCACCGCTACTTTTTTCGTCATGCTCATTACTCCAGTGTCGAGGCGCTAAATGTCCTCTAGTTTGGCAGATGTGGCCATAGGGGTTGCCTTGGGTGCATCCTAATCTGTGTGGATACCCTTCGAGGCAGCTGTCCATGGACTTGATTCTGCTGGCCGTACCGTTCTTTTTCGTGCTGATCGCGGTTGAATTGGTCGCCGACCGTGTGCGCGGCCAGCGCAATTTCACCGTGGCCGATTCGATCAACAGCCTGAGCACCGGCGTGCTGTCCACCAGTACCGGGCTGCTGACCAAGGGGGCAGGGCTGGTGACCTATGCACTGGCGTGGGAGCATCTGGCGCTGCTGCACCTGCCGGGCCACGCCGTCTGGGTCTGGTTGCTGGCGTTCGTGCTGTACGACTTCTGCTATTACTGGCTGCACCGCTTGGGGCATGAGCGCAATGTGCTGTGGGCAGCCCACTCGGTGCATCACCAGAGCGAGGAGTACAACCTCACCACCGCGTTGCGCCAGACCAGTAGCGGCTTCCTCTTTTCGTGGATCTTCTACCTGCCGCTGGCGCTGGTCGGCGTGCCGCCATGGGTGTTCATTACCGTGGCGTCGCTCAACCTGCTGTACCAGTTCTGGGTGCACACCCGGCACATTCCCAAGTTGGGCTGGCTCGAATGGATACTGATCACACCGTCCAACCATCGCGTCCACCATGCGCAAAATACTGTTTACTTGGATCGCAACTACGGCGGTGTGTTCATTCTTTGGGACCGTCTGTTTGGCACCTTCAAGGAAGAAGACCCGGCCGAGCCGGTGGTGTTTGGCGTGACCACGCCGTTGGCCAGCTGGAACCCGTTGTGGGCCAACCTGCAGTTCTATGCCCAGCTCTGGGACGATGCCCGGCGCACCGATAGCCTGTGGGACAAACTGCGTATCTGGTTCATGCCCACTGGCTGGCGGCCGGCGGATGTGGCCGCGCGTTATCCACAGGCCAAGCAGAACCTGGCGCTGTTCCGTAAGTTCGAGGTTGCCCTGGGGCGGGCGCAGCAGGTTTATGTGGTGCTGCAGTTCGCCGTTTACGTGGCATTGGGCAGCTACCTGATGGGCGTTGCAGAGCAGGTGCCGACGGCGGCCCTGGTGCTTGGCTGGTCGGTGATGGCGCTGGGTTTGTTCGCCCTGGGCGCGGCCCTGGAAAACCGGCCGTGGGCAGGGCGCCTGGAGCTGGCGCGCCTGTTGTTGAATGTGCCTGCGCTGTATCTGGCTGGCGCTCTGGGCTTAGGGGTTGTTACGCCCTTGGTCTGGGCCCTGCTCGCGCTTTACAGCCTGCTCAGCCTCGGCGGCCTGGGCCTGTGCCGCGGCCTTGCGCTCGGCGCGCAAGGTGCGAAAACGCCGCCGCAGCCACAGCAGGGCGCCGAGCAGCAGCAGGCCACCGAGCACCCATAGCTCGTACTTCTTCACGTTGCCCAGCATGCCTTCAAGAATGGCGCCGAAGTGGTACGCGGCTGCGCCCAGGGCCAAGGCCCAGACGGCTGCGCCGATGCCGTTGAGCAGCAGATAACGGCGGGGTGGGTAGCCGGACAGGCCGATAGCCACGGGCATGACCGTGCGCAGGCCATAGACGAAGCGGAAGCTCAGTACCCAGATGTCGGGGTGGCGGCGGATATGTTCCAGCGCCCGGTCGCCCATGGCCTGCCAGCGCGGCTTGCGCGCCAGGATCTTGCGCCCGTGGCGGCGGCCCATGAAGTACCACAGCTGGTCGCCGGCATAGCTGCCGAAGAACGCCACGATCACCACCAGGCTGATGTCCATGTACCCGCGGAACGCAAGGAATCCTGCAAGCACCAGGATGGTCTCGCCTTCAAAGAAGGTGCCTAGAAAAAGGGCAAAATAGCCGAAATCCTGCAGGAATTGTTGAAGCATTTTCTGAGGTGCTGGCGAAATGAACGCGCAGCCTACCCCTTCACGCGCGTTCGTGAAAGTGTCCAGATGTGTCTCGACGTGAACAATTCGTACAAGGACAATGGCTTCAGCCACAAGTCGCGGGCTTGCCTATAGATGTAACACAGACGTCATAATGGCCGCTTATCGTCCCGCTCAATTGATGATAGGGCGTTAACGTCCTCCAGGAACGCCAGATGAATAATGAAGTGCTAACCCCTGTCGCGATCAAGGACGCCCAGGCGGTCCCCGAAGAGATGGTGCGGACCCCGCCGGATCTGCCAGAGGCCCCGGAGCCTGCAGTAGAGGCCGCACCCCCCGCGCCCGTGCATGCTGCCCCCGCGCCGGCCATCGCCATCCCGAGCCTGGACGACAGCAGCCTGTACATTCATCGCGAGCTGTCGCAGCTGCAGTTCAACATCCGCGTGCTGGAGCAGGCGCTGGATGAGTCCTACCCGCTGCTCGAGCGCCTGAAATTCCTGCTGATCTTCTCCAGCAACCTCGATGAGTTCTTCGAGATCCGCGTGGCGGGCTTGAAGAAGCAGATCAACTTTGCTCGTGAACAGGCCGGTGCCGACGGCCTGCAGCCGCATCAGGCGCTGGCGCGCATCAGCGAGCTGGTGCACACCGAAGTTGATCGCCAGTACGCGATCCTCAATGATGTGTTGCTGCCGGAACTGGAAAAGCACGCGATCCGCTTCATCCGCCGCCGGTACTGGACGCCCAAGCTAAAGACCTGGGTGCGCCGCTACTTCCGTGACGAGATTGCACCGATCATCACCCCGATCGGTCTGGACCCGACGCACCCGTTCCCGTTGCTGGTGAACAAGAGCCTTAACTTCATCGTAGAACTCGAAGGCGTCGATGCCTTCGGTCGTGATTCGGGCCTGGCGATCATCCCGGCTCCGCGCCTGCTGCCGCGGGTCATCCGTGTGCCGGAAGAGGTCGGTGGCCCTGGGGACAACTACGTGTTCCTGTCCTCGATGATCCACGCCCATGCCGACGACCTGTTCCAGGGCATGAAGGTCAAGGGGTGCTATCAGTTCCGCCTGACCCGTAACGCCGACCTGGCGCTGGATTCGGAAGAAGTCGACGACCTGGCGCGCGCCCTGCGCGGTGAGCTGTTCTCGCGCCGATACGGTGATGCCGTGCGCCTGGAAGTGGCCGACACCTGCCCCAAGCACCTGTCCGACTACCTGCTCAAGCAGTTCAGCCTGAGCGAGAGCGAGCTGTACCAGGTCAACGGCCCGGTCAACCTGACCCGCCTGTTCAGCATCACCGGCCTGGACAGCCACCCGGAGCTGCAGTACACGCCGTTCACCCCGGCGATCCCCAAGCTGCTGGTCAATGCCGACAACATCTTCAGTGTCATCAGCAAGCAGGACATCCTGCTGATGCACCCGTTCGAGTCCTTCACCCCTGTGGTCGACCTGCTGCGCCAGGCCGCCAAGGACCCGCACGTGCTTGCCGTTCGTCAGACGCTGTACCGCTCCGGCGCCAACTCGGAAATTGTCGACGCACTGGTGGATGCCGCACGAAACGGCAAGGAGGTCACCGCGGTGATCGAGTTGCGCGCGCGCTTTGACGAAGAGTCCAACCTGCAGATGGCCAGCCGCCTGCAGGCTGCCGGCGCCGTGGTGATCTATGGCGTGGTGGGCTTCAAGACCCATGCCAAGATGATGCTGATCCTGCGCCGCGAGCAGGGCGAGATCGTCCGCTACGCCCACCTGGGCACCGGTAACTACCACGCCGGTAATGCTCGCCTGTACACCGACTACAGCCTGCTGACCTCCGACGATGCCCTCACCGAGGACGTCGGCAAGCTGTTCAGCCAGTTGATCGGCATGGGCAAGACCCTGCGCATGAAAAAACTGCTGCACGCGCCGTTCACCCTGAAAAAGGGCATGCTCGACATGATTGCCCGGGAAACCCAGTTCGCCCTGGAAGGCAAACCCGCGCACATCATCGCCAAGTTCAACTCGCTGACCGATGCCAAGGTCATCAAGGCCCTGTACAAGGCCAGCCAGTCGGGCGTGAAGATCGACCTGGTGGTGCGTGGCATGTGCTGCTTGCGCCCAGGCATCCCGGGGGTTTCGCACAATATCCAGGTGCGCTCGATCATCGGCCGCTTCCTGGAGCATACCCGGGTGTTCTACTTCCTCAACGGCGGCGAAGAGCAGATCTACCTGTCCAGCGCCGACTGGATGGAGCGCAACCTCGACAAGCGTGTCGAGACCTGCTTCCCGGTGGAGGGCAAGAAGCTGTTGCTGCGGGTGAAGAAGGAGCTGGAAGGCTACCTGACCGACAACACCCATGCCTGGACGCTGCAGCCCGACGGGCGCTATGTGCGCAGCAGCCCGACCGGCAACCAGAACCCGCGCAGTGCCCAGGCGACCCTGCTGGAGCGCCTGAGCAACCCGGTACTTAACGTACGCTGAGGACGAAGTTGACCCGGGCCAGCCACTCCGCCTCGTTGGCGAAGTCGGCCTGGGTCAGCTGGTTCTGCTCCAGCCAGCCGGCCGGGAAGGCCACGTCGAGGCTATTGTCTGCGGCCTGCAGTTGCACCTTGGGCATCTGTTGGGTGCCACGGATGTGGTGGAACAGAATGGCGAAGCGCAGCAGTACGCACAGGCGCAGCAGTTTCACGCCTTCATCGCCCAGTTCGGCGAACTTGTCCTTGGGGATGTTGCGGCGGTGGCCACGTACCAGCAGCGCCATCATCTGCTGGTCTTCACGCGAGAAGCCCGACAGGTCGGAGTGCTCGATCAGGTAGGCACCATGCTTGTGGTAGTGGTAATGGGCAATGTCCAGGCCAATTTCGTGAATTTTGGCTGCCCAGCCCAGTAGATCGCGCCAGTTACCCTCTTCAAGCCCCCATGCCTTGGCCACTTGGTCAAAGGCGTGCAGCGCCTTGCGCTCGACGCGCGCAGCCTGGCCCTGATCGACGTGGTAGCGCTCCATCAACGAGTTCAGGGTGCGTTCGCGCACGTCTTCGTGGTGGTGGCGGCCAAGCAGGTCGAACAGCACACCTTCACGCAGCGCGCCATCGCAATGGTCCATGCGTTGCAGTTCCAGCGCGTCGAAAATCGCCTCGAGAATCGCCATGCCGGCCGGGAAGATGGCGCGGCGGTCGGGTTTGACCCCGTCGAAGTCGATCTTGTCGGTCTCGCCCAGCTTGAACAGCTTGCGCTTGACCCAGGCCAGACCGTCGGCGTTGACCTCGCCATTGCCCAGGCCAGCGGCCTTGATTGCGGCGCCGATGGCACGGATGGTCCCGGAGGAGCCTATCGCTTCATCCCAGGTCAGGCGGTGCAGGGCATTCTCGATGCTCATCAGCTCCAGGCGCGCGGCAGTGTAGGCCTGGGCGTAGCGGGCCGGGGTAATCTTGCCATCGCGGAAATAGCGCTGGGTGAAGCTGACGCAGCCCATCTGCAGGCTTTCACGCAGCAGCGGCTCAAAGCGCTGGCCGATGATGAACTCGGTGCTGCCACCGCCGATATCGGCGACCAGGCGTTTACCAGGGGTGTCGGCCAGGGTGTGGGACACGCCCAGGTAGATCAGGCGCGCTTCTTCGCGGCCGGAGATCACTTCCACGGGGTGGCCGAGGATCACTTCGGCACGCTGGATGAATTCGTTGCGGTTGCGCGCCTCGCGCAGGGCGTTGGTGCCAACGATGCGCACGGCCCCCGCAGGCATGCCGTTGATCAGCTGGGCAAAGCGCTTCAGGCATTCCAGGCCCCGGACCATGGCTTCTTCGCTGAGCATGCGTGCTTCGTCGATGCCAGCGGCGAGCTGAACCTTTTCCCCGAGCCGCTCCAGGATGCGGATCTCGGTATGGTGAGCCTTGGCCACGACCATGTGGAAACTGTTGGAGCCCAGGTCGATGGCGGCAATCAGGGACAGGTTCTTCGCTAAGGTATGCGGCATGATCTGAGTAGTCTCGGTCGGTAACCCGGCAATCGTGCCACGTTAGCAGGCTGCCGCCAACGCGCGACTCGCCAGGGCTTGATGCAAGGCAATGTGCCAGTCGATGCTATGACACTTCTGTGACAGTTTCGATTCGTGGCGTCTTGCACAACTATAGTGACACTCAATCGTCCGCGACTTCCTGTAGCGCGTGGGTGCGGCTATGATGGGCCACGTTTTTTGCTTACGACCCTGGAGATATCCATGAGCAGCGATCTTATCAAACACGTCACCGACGCCACCTTTGAGGCCGAAGTCCTGCAAGCCCAAGGCCCGGTGCTGGTCGACTACTGGGCTGAATGGTGCGGCCCATGCAAGATGATCGCTCCGGTGCTGGACGACATCGCCACCACCTACGAGGGTAAACTGACCGTCGCCAAGCTGAACATCGACGATAACCAGGAAACCCCGGCCAAGCACGGCGTGCGTGGCATCCCGACGCTGATGCTGTTCAAGAACGGCAACGTCGAGGCCACCAAGGTCGGCGCCCTGTCCAAATCCCAGCTGGCCGCGTTCCTCGACGCCCACCTGTGATGTGAAAAAGCCCCGGAAATTCCGGGGCTTTTCTTTTCCAACCCACTAGACGTCGAAAAAAGCAAGTGTTACATTCGGCCTCGCACTGTTTCTCCAGTGCCCCCTGCACGCCGTCGCCGACGCACTCCTAATTAGAATCTGTGCGCGATCCTATCGCCTTCTAGCGGCGCGGCTTCATTAAGCCAGAAGCTTAATCCTCCCTTCATACATGATTACGTCATTCCCCTTATGAACCTGACTGAACTCAAGCAAAAGCCGATTACCGATCTGCTGGAAATGGCCGAACAGATGGGCATCGAAAACATGGCCCGTTCGCGCAAACAGGACGTGATTTTCGCCCTGCTGAAAAAGCACGCGAAAAGCGGCGAAGAGATCTCAGGTGACGGCGTGCTGGAGATTCTCCAGGATGGTTTCGGTTTCCTGCGTTCGGCTGATGCGTCCTATCTGGCCGGCCCTGACGACATCTACGTCTCGCCCAGCCAGATCCGCCGCTTCAACCTGCGTACCGGCGATACCATCGTCGGCAAGATCCGCCCGCCGAAGGAAGGGGAGCGTTACTTCGCGCTGCTCAAGGTCGACACGATCAACTTCGATCGCCCGGAAAACGCGAAGAACAAGATCCTCTTCGAAAACCTGACGCCGCTGTTCCCGAACAAGCGCCTGAAGATGGAAGCCGGCAACGGTTCCACCGAAGACCTGACCGGCCGCGTCATCGACCTGTGCGCGCCGATCGGCAAGGGCCAGCGTGGCCTGATCGTCGCCCCGCCGAAAGCGGGTAAAACGATCATGCTGCAGAACATCGCGGCCAACATCACCCGTAACAACCCCGAGTGCCACCTGATCGTTCTGCTGATCGACGAGCGCCCGGAAGAAGTGACCGAAATGCAGCGCACCGTGCGCGGTGAAGTGGTTGCCTCCACCTTCGATGAGCCGCCAACCCGCCACGTGCAGGTTGCCGAAATGGTCATCGAGAAGGCCAAGCGCCTGGTCGAGCACAAGAAGGATGTGGTCATCCTGCTGGACTCCATCACCCGTCTGGCGCGTGCCTACAACACCGTGATCCCGAGCTCCGGCAAGGTGCTGACCGGTGGTGTCGATGCCCACGCCCTGGAGAAGCCGAAGCGTTTCTTCGGCGCTGCGCGTAACATCGAGGAAGGCGGTTCGCTGACCATCATCGCCACCGCGCTGGTAGAAACCGGCTCGAAGATGGACGAAGTGATCTACGAAGAGTTCAAGGGTACCGGCAACATGGAACTGCCCCTGGACCGTCGCATCGCCGAGAAGCGTGTGTTCCCGGCCATCAACATCAACCGCTCGGGCACCCGCCGTGAAGAGCTGCTGACTGCTGATGACGAACTGCAGCGCATGTGGATCCTGCGCAAGCTGCTGCACCCGATGGACGAGATCGCCGCCATCGAGTTTTTGGTCGACAAGCTCAAGCAGACCAAGACCAACGACGAGTTCTTCCTGTCGATGAAGCGCAAGTAAGCGTTTCAGGCTGGCAGTGATTGGGGCTGCTTCGCAGCCCATCGCCGGCAAGCCGGCTCTTACAGGTCCTCTGCGATCCTTGTGGGAGCCGTCTTGCCGGCGATGGGGCGCGGAGCGGCCCCAAGTCATTTTTGGCCATTGAGCGCTGAACGGCGCTACACTCTGCACCCCGACCGATACGGCCAACACGAGGCTCATGCATGCAGTATCGCGACTTGCGCGACTTCATTCGTGGCCTGGAACAGCGCGGTGAACTCAAGCGCATCCAGGTCCCGATCTCCCCCGTCCTTGAAATGACCGAGGTGTGTGACCGCACCCTGCGTGCAAAGGGCCCGGCGTTGTTGTTCGAAAAGCCCACGGGCTTCGACATTCCGGTGCTCGGCAACCTGTTCGGCACCCCGCAGCGGGTGGCCATGGGCATGGGCGCCGAGTCGGTCGAGGAGCTGCGCGAGATCGGCAAGCTGCTGGCCTTCCTCAAGGAGCCGGAGCCGCCGAAAGGCCTCAAGGATGCCTGGTCGAAACTGCCGATCTTCAAGAAGGTCGTGTCCATGGCGCCGAAGGTGGTCAAGGATGCCGTTTGCCAGGAGGTGGTGGTCGAGGGTGATGATGTCGACCTAGGCCAGCTGCCGATCCAGCACTGCTGGCCGGGCGACGTGGCGCCGCTGATCACCTGGGGCCTTACCGTGACCCGCGGCCCGAACAAGGACCGCCAGAACCTGGGCATTTATCGCCAGCAGGTCATCGGCCGCAACAAAGTCATCATGCGCTGGTTGAGCCACCGCGGCGGTGCCCTGGATTATCGCGAATGGTGTGAGAAGAACCCCGGCCAACCGTTCCCTGTCGCCGTTGCCCTGGGTGCCGACCCGGCAACCATCCTCGGCGCCGTCACGCCGGTGCCCGATACCCTGTCCGAATATGCCTTCGCCGGCCTTTTGCGTGGCAACCGCACCGAGTTGGTCAAATGCCGAGGCAGCAACCTGCAGGTGCCGGCTACCGCCGAGATCATCCTTGAAGGTGTGATCCACCCGGGGGAGATGGCTCCGGAAGGCCCCTATGGTGACCACACCGGCTACTACAACGAAGTGGACAGCTTCCCGGTGTTCACCGTCGAGCGCATCACCCACCGGCAAAAACCGATCTACCACAGCACCTATACCGGCCGGCCGCCAGATGAGCCGGCCATCCTCGGCGTGGCGCTCAATGAAGTGTTCGTGCCGATCCTGCAAAAGCAGTTCCCGGAGATCGTCGACTTCTACCTGCCGCCGGAGGGGTGCTCGTACCGCATGGCGGTGGTGACGATGAAGAAGCAGTATCCGGGCCACGCCAAGCGCGTGATGCTGGGTGTGTGGTCGTTCCTGAGACAGTTCATGTACACCAAGTTCGTTATCGTAACCGACGACGACATCAACGCCCGTGACTGGAATGACGTGATCTGGGCCATCACCACGCGCATGGACCCCAAGCGTGATACGGTGATGATCGACAACACGCCGATCGATTACCTGGACTTTGCGTCGCCGGTATCGGGCCTGGGGTCGAAGATGGGCCTGGATGCCACCCACAAGTGGCCGGGCGAGACTACACGCGAATGGGGCCGGGTCATCGTCAAGGACGAGGCCGTCACCCGCCGCATCGATGAGTTGTGGGACCAGTTGGGAATAGATTGATGCAGGTAACGTTGCAGCCGTCCGGGGCGGTGCTGGCGCTCGAACCCGGGGAACGGATCCTGGATGGAGCGCGGCGGCTGGGCTATGACTGCCCGAACAGCTGTCGCAATGGCAATTGCCATGTGTGCGCCGCATTGTTGGTCGAAGGTCGCGTTCGCCAGAACGGTGAGGTGCGCGACCATGGTGAGCTGTTCACGTGCATCGCCGAACCGCTGGAGGACTGCGTGCTGCTCTGGGATGGTGTGCTGGCCCTGGGCGAGCTGCCAGTGCGCAAGCTGGCATGCAGCGTCATTGAATGCGTAGAGGTGGGTGGCGATGTCTGGCGCGTGCGCTTGCGCGCGCCGGCTGGCAAGCCACTGCGCTATCACGCCGGGCAGTATCTGATGATCGAGCGCGAGGGCGGCAAGCCGGCGGCCTTCTCCCTGGCGTCTGCCCCCCACAGTGGGCGCGACCTTGAGCTTCACGTGCTGGTCCGCGAAGACAGCGCCCGTCAGCTTTTGGCGCAACTGCAGCGTGACCCTATCGCCCGCATCGAAATGCCATTCGGTGACACCCACCTGGCCGAGCTGCCCGATGGGCCACTGGTGCTCATCGCTGCGGGGACCGGCATGGGGCAGATGCACAGCCTGGTCGAGCATTGCCGCGCCCAGGGCTTCAAGCACCCGGTGCACCTCTACTGGGGCGTGCGACGCCCTGAAGACTTCTACGCCATCGAGCACTGGGACGAATGGGAGCGTCTGCCCAACCTGTTCCTGCACAAGGTGGTGAGCGACCTGTGTGGCTGGGAAGGCCGCTGCGGCATGTTGCACGAGGCCGTGTGCGAGGACGTGCAAGACCTCAATACAGTTCATGTTTATGCCAGTGGTTCACCAAACATGGTTTATGCCACGCTCGATGCCCTGGTCGAGGCCGGTATGGATGCGCACCGCATGCGTGCGGATGTGTTTGCCTATGCACCGCGTGGTTAATAACCGAAGTTTCAGGTAGTGGGTATAAGGCGGTAATTCTTACCGCCTTGACTAATAACTTTCACTATACTTGGAACCATGCTCTCCAACCGTCGGAAGTTCGCGTGAAACTTAGGCTTCAGGGCTTGAGTGTTGGCGCGGTTCTACCCTAAGGTGGGTGCAGGTTCCCAAGGCGCTGGCGCAAGCCCCGCCCTGCAGGGCCTTTCGCTATATCAGTAGTTCACAGGGAATAATGGCGGCAGCTTATGTCGGCACTTGAAAGTTTATCCTGGAAAAGCGCTTATCCTCCGGCACTCGACTTCGGCCAGCAACTGACCCGCGAGCAATTGATCAACTCGATGCATACGACCATGTCGCGCCATGACGGTGGCCCGGTCTGGTTGTTCGCCTATGGTTCGTTGATATGGCGCCCGGAGTGCAGTTCGGTAGAGCGCCAGCGTGCACGCGTGCATGGCTATCACCGTGGCCTTTACCTGTGGTCGCACGAGCATCGTGGTACGCCGGAAACGCCAGGCCTGGTATTCGGCCTCGACCGCGGCGGTTCGTGCAGCGGTTTTGCCTACCGCCTCGATGAAAGCAACCTCGACGACTCGCTGATGGCCTTGTGGCAAAGAGAGATGCCGTACCCGGCGTACCGGCCGCACTGGCTCAGCTGCCGGCTGGGTGATGGCAGCAAGGTGCAGGCCTTGGGCTTTGTACTTGAGCGGCACCTGCCGTGCTACGCCGGCAATCTGCCTGATACGCTGCTTAGCCAGATTCTTGCCAGTGCCAAAGGGCGCTATGGCACCACGCGTGAGTATGTCGAGCAGACGTTGAACGCATTGCGCAGCCACCAGATGCCCGATCGCAACCTCGAAGCGCGGTTCCGGCGCTGCCACAACCTGCGGGAGGTCTGATTGGGCTGTGCAGCGCTCTTCGCGCGTTTATCGGCGAAGAGCTCTGCAGGGTCAGCGTATCTTTCAATGATTAGCTGGCCAGCAGCACCAGCTTACCCACCGCTTTCCTTTGGCCCAACTGCTCGATCGCCGCGCCCGCCTCGGCCAGTGGGTAAGTCTTCGATACCAGCGGCTTCAGCTTGCCCTCGGCATGCCAGGCAAACAGTTGCTTGAAGTTGGCCGCATTGTCCTGCGGCTGACGCTGGGCAAAAGCCCCCCAGAATACCCCCAGCACCGCTGCGCCCTTGAGCAGTACCAGGTTCGCCGCCATCTGTGGAATCGTCCCGCTGGCAAAGCCGACCACCAGCAGCCGCCCGTTCCACGCCAGCCCGCGCACGGCCTGGTCGAACAGTTCACCGCCGACCGGGTCGTAGATCACATCTACCCCTTGGCCGCCGGTCAGGCGCTTGATTTCCTCCTTGAGGCTGGCCTGGCTGTAGTCGATCAACTCGTCCGCCCCTGCAGCCTTGGCCACGGCCAGTTTCTCTGCGCTGCTGGCGGCTGCGATCACCTTGGCGCCCATGGCTTTGCCGATCTCCACGGCCGCCAGGCCGACACCACCGGACGCACCCAGCACCAGCAAGGTTTCGCCCGGCTGCAACTGGCCGCGCTGCTTGAGCGCATGCATCGAGGTGCCATAGGTCATGCCAAAGGCAGCAGCGGTGGTGAAGTCCATGCTTTCGGGGATGGGCAGCACGTTGTAGAACGGCACGGCCACCTGTTCGGCGAACGCCCCCCATCCGGTGAGGGCCATCACCCGGTCCCCGACCTGGAAGGCACCGGCGCGCTCGCCGACAGCGGCAACGACACCCGCCGCCTCGCCACCGGGAGAGAACGGTAGCGGTGGCTGGAACTGGTATTTGCCTTCGATGATCAGGGTATCTGGGAAGTTGACCCCAGCCGCATGCACCTCGAGCAGAATCTCGTTTTTCTTCGGTACCGGGCTGGCCACCTCTTCCAGAACCAGGTTGCGTGCCGGCCCCAAGGTTTTACACAACACAGCTTTCATCGGGCTATTCCTTTGCGGGTAGTGGCCGATAAGTGTAGGAGGGCGGCCTGCCGGGTCAACGAGCATGGCCCGCCCTGATGGGGCTGCATAAGCCCGGGCTTGGGTTTGGGCCGCATGCTGGGTAAGCTGGCGCCAATTGTTTTGAGGAGTGAATTCGTGAAAGCGTGGATCTTGATGGTGCTGGCCCTGATGCTGCCAGCGGCGGCCCTGGCCGAAGAAGCCAAGGAAGGAGCCCCCAAGGTCTCCTATATCAGCCTGAGCCCGCCCTTTGTAGGCAACTACGCCCTCGACGGTGGCCCCAGGTTGCGCGTATTCAAAGCTGATGTGGCCCTGCGTGTGACTGGCGACGAGGCAGCCAAGGCGGTCAAGCACCACGAGCCGCTGATTCGCAACCAGCTGGTGGCGCTGTTCACCCAGCAAGGTGTGGATAACTTGAGCAACGTCGACGCCAAGGAAAAACTGCGCCAAGAGGCGCTCAAGCAGGTACAGCAGGTGATGGAAGCAGAAGAAGGCAAGCCGATTGTCGAGGATCTGCTGTTCAATAACCTGATTGTGCAGTAATCGCCCTTGCAGTCAGTTGTCAGTGTGGCACGGGATACACCATACTAAGCAAGTTCCAAAAAGGGGCTTGAGAGACTCTGCGGATCCTGGTCAATCCAGCAATCACAGAGCCGGGCAGGTGTCAGGCGATGACAAGCCATCCTGTCTGTGAGTAGGGCGCCGAAAGGCGCCCTTTGTCTTTCTGGGCCAATCGAGTGACTATCAGCAATTCACTGAGTGAGCGCTACAATCGCCGCCCACTGCTCTTCGGTCACCGGCATCACCGACAGCCGAGTGCCTTTTTGCACCAGCGGCAACTCCTCCAGCGCGCTTTGTTGCTTGAGCAAGCCCAGCCCCAGCACCTGCCTGAACGTCTTCACGTGCGCCACATCTACCGCGCTCCAGGGGTTCTTCTCGGCAGTGGCTTTGGCGTCGTAGTAATGGCTCTGAGGGTCCAGCGCAGTTGGGTCCGGGTAGGCCGCTGCAGTGATCCGGGCGATCCCGGCAATGCCCGGTTGAGGGCAACTGGAGTGGTAGAAGAAAAACTCATCGCCTACGTTCATGGCGCGCAGAAAATTGCGCGCCTGATAGTTGCGCACGCCATCCCAGCGGGCCTCACCCAGGCGGCCCAGGCCTTCGATCGAAAGCTCATCGGGCTCGGATTTCATCAGCCAGTAGGCCATGGATACTGCTCCTGAAAAGGTTTGAAATAACCTGTTGCACGAAACCGACAGCCGGTTGGCGTCAACGTTTGCGTGTCGACGCAGGTTGTCGGAAAATGCGCCGATTTTAACGCTATATGCTCCGGCGGCACCAAGAAGGTCGCCGAGCCAGAACGTATGCCTAGGGGGGCATTCTTCGATGAATCAACGCAAACCGGACCTGCTCTGGGTCCTGGTCTTCATCTTTGGTCTGGGTGTGGTTACCACTGGTTATGCTCAGGGTATCTGGGAGCGCAAGCTCGATACCGCGTACCAGGCACCGGTCGAAGCCGGTCAGCAGCAGCGCTGATCTTCCCCGCTGGCGCCTGTTATTTAGGCGCCAGGTACCAGTCACGGTCCGAGACCGTGCCCTGCAGTGGTACATCCCAACTGGCCTGCGCCAGTCGTTCGACCTTCTGGCATTCATGGGCCAGCCCCAGCAGCAGGGGTTTTTTCCATGTTTTGCGTCGCGCCTGGTAGGCCAGGCTGCGATCATAGAAACCACCGCCCATGCCTAGCCGCCCGCCGGCTTCATCGAAGCCCACCAGTGGCAGCAGAATCAGGTCCAGCGACCAGATCGGGCGCTGGCGCTTGCGGTCAGTCAGTGGCTCTGGAATACGGAAACGGTTGCGCTTGAGCTTTTCCCCTTGCTCGAACCGCTGGAACACCATGCGCGTACGCGGCCATGCGTGCAGTACCGGCAGGTAGGTACGTTTGCCACGGCGTTGCGCCTCGCGCAGTAGCAACTGCGGGTCGATTTCACCGTCGTTGGGCAGGTACAGGGCAATGTGCCGTGCGCGGCGGAACAGCGGGTTTTGCGCCAGCTGCCGATACAGCCCAAGGGAGGCTTGGCGTTGCTGGGCTGGCGTGAGTGCGCGGCGGGCATTGCGAAGCAGGCGACGAAGCTGGGGGCGGGTGAGCGGCGCGGTGTCGGTCATGGCACGGGCGTTCCCAGGTGTCGAAGCTAAAAGCGAGAACTGCCCGCCGGGGTGGGCGGGCAGTCGAAATCAGGCTCCCCGATAAGACCGCTATCGGTGTAGCCCTTGAACCCGAAAGTTCAAGGTGGAGATTGCAGGGGGCGTTAAGGCTTTCCGTCGGGCGGACATGCACACCGGCCCCAGCGTGCAACCCCCGTGGTTGTGCGTATCGGCTCAGGGACATAACCGACTGGCGCATCCCCCAGGGAGTGGCGCCAGTATACCAACCTCAGCCGATTTTGGTATCCGTGTCGTCGGACAAAGCCTTGTCGACGCGATCGAGCAGGTCGCGGACCTGTTCGCGGGTGGCGCTGCCAGCGGGGGCGTCGGTGCGGTCTTCCTGGCGGTGGAGCATCTCGTGGGTGATGTTCAATGCGGCCATGACCGCGATCCGATCAGCACCGATCACCTTGCCGCTGCTGCGGATCTCGCGCATCTTGCCGTCCAGGTAGCGTGCGGCGCTGACCAGGTTGTTGCGTTCTTCCGGCGGGCAGATGATCGAGTATTCCTTGTCCAGGATCTGCACGGTGACGCTATTGCTTGAACTCATGAGTCATGCTCCAGGGCCTTGAGGCGTAAGATCATCGACTCGACCTTGCGCTTGGCGATCTCGTTCTTTTCGATGAGGTGGGCGCGCTCTTCGCGCCAGGATTTTTCCTGAGCTACTAGGAGTGCATTTTGCCGTTTAAGTTGCTCGACGCGCTCGATCAGCGACTCGAACCGGCTCATCAATGCTTGCAGGTCGTTCTCTTGCGTGGGTTGCACTCGATTCGCTCCGTCATTGAATCACCCGTCGATCATGCCTCTCCCTGAGCGGTGACGGCCAGTGCCGATGGTCTTGGCGCGCCTGCCGGTGCTAGGATACAAGGCCTTCATTCTAGTCAAATGCGCCGTCTGGCGCCTAGCCGCCCATGCCTAATACCCAATCGCCCTACACCGCATTCGCCGCACTGCTCTCGAGCAACGGCCACCCTGTTTCCCCCGCCGAGCTGCACGGCCTGCTGATCGGCCGCAGTTGCGCCGGTGCCGGCTTCGAGGCCGATGCCTGGCTGGCCGACGCTGCCGGGGTGCTGGAAAACGAACCTGAAGACAATGTGCGCGCTGCATTGATCGGCCTGCAAGAGATGGTCAAGGCCGAGCTGACCGGCGAGGACATTGCGATCGTTCTGCTGCTGCCAAGCGACGAAACCCCGCTGACCGAGCGTGCCACGGCGCTGGGCCAGTGGTGCCAGGGCTTCATTGCCGGCTTCGGGCTGAACGCGGGCGGCAAGGACCTGTCCACCGATGCCAAGGAAGTGCTCCAGGACCTGGTGGCCATTTCCCAGGTCCAGGAAGCACTGGAAGAATCCGAGGACGGCGAAAGCGATTACATGGAAGTCATGGAGTATCTGCGCGTTGCGCCGCTGCTGCTGTACACAGAGCTGGCCGCGCCGGCCGCGCCTGCGCCAAAACCTTCGCTGCACTGATCAACCGGGGGTAGTCCTGCCCATGAGCCACATACCCAAGGCCGAATATGCCCGTCGGCGCAAGGCGCTGATGGCGCAGATGGTCCCCAACAGCATTGCCATCCTGCCGGCTGCCGCAGTCGCCATTCGCAACCGCGATGTCGAGCACGTCTACCGCCAGGACAGCGATTTCCAGTACCTGAGCGGCTTCCCGGAGCCGGAGGCGGTTATCGCGCTGATCCCGGGGCGCGAGCATGGCGAGTACGTGCTGTTCTGCCGCGAGCGTAACCCTGAGCGCGAGCTGTGGGACGGCCTGCGCGCCGGCCAGGAAGGTGCCATCCGCGACTTTGGCGCCGACGATGCCTTCCCGATCACCGACATCGACGAGATCCTCCCGGGCCTCATCGAAGGTCGCGAACGGGTCTACAGCGCCATGGGCAGCAACCCCGAGTTCGACCGTCGGCTGATGGACTGGATCAACGTGATCCGCTCCAAGGCGCGCCTTGGCGCCCAGCCACCGAACGAGTTCGTTGCCCTGGATCATCTGCTGCACGACATGCGTCTGTATAAATCGGCGGCGGAAGTGAAAGTGATGCGCGCCGCTGCAGAAATTTCCGCACGCGCCCATGTGCGGGCCATGCAGGCCTGCCGGGCAGGGCTGCACGAGTACAGCCTGGAAGCCGAGCTGGACTACGAATTCCGTAAAGGCGGGGCAAGAATGCCAGCCTACGGGTCGATCGTCGCTGCCGGCCGCAATGGCTGTATCCTGCACTATCAGGAGAACAATGCCGCGCTCAAGGACGGTGACCTGGTGCTGATCGACGCCGGTTGCGAAATCGATTGCTATGCCAGCGACATCACCCGCACTTTCCCGGTCAGCGGGCGGTTTTCGCCTGAGCAAAAGGCCATCTATGAACTGGTGCTCAAGGCCCAGGCCGCCGCTTTCGCCGAGATTGCCCCAGGCAAGCACTGGAACCACGCCCATGAAGCGACCGTGCGGGTGATCACCGAGGGCCTGGTGGAGCTGGGCCTGCTCAAGGGCAAGGTGCAGGCGCTGATCGAAAGTGAAGCGTATCGGGCCTTCTACATGCACCGTGCCGGGCACTGGCTGGGCATGGACGTGCACGATGTGGGCGAATACAAGGTCGGCGGCCAGTGGCGGGTGCTGGAGCCTGGCATGGCGCTGACCGTCGAACCGGGTATCTACATTGCCGCCGACAATCAGCAGGTCGCGAAGAAATGGCGCGGCATCGGCGTAAGGATCGAGGACGACGTGGTGGTGACCAGGCAAGGCTGTGAAATTCTGACTTCGGGCGTGCCCAGGACGGTCGCCGAGATCGAGGCGCTGATGCAGGCGGCACGTAAGGACGCGGCATGAACCGAGTCAACCTAGCGATCATTGGTGGCGGCCTGGTCGGTGCCAGCCTTGCGCTGGCCCTGCAGGCTGGGGCCAAGGCGCGTGGCTGGAAGATCCTGCTGATCGAGCCGTTCGCCCCGGGCGACAGCTTCCAGCCCAGCTATGATGCGCGCTCCTCAGCGCTTTCGTTCGGTACCCGGCAGATCTACCAGCACCTGGGCGTGTGGCAGGGCATCAGCCCCCGTGCCGAGCCGATCCGGCAGATCCAGGTCTCGGACCGTGGGCGCTTTGGCTCCACCCGCCTCGATGCGCAGGAGGAGGGCGTGCCAGCGTTGGGCTACGTGGTCGAGAACGCCTGGCTTGGTCAGTGCCTTTGGCAAGGGCTGGACAGCGAGGTGGTGAGCTGGCGCTGCCCGGCCGAAGTGAAGGCGATGCAGGCCGTCGCCGGTGGTTATCGCTTGCAGCTGGACGATGACACCAGCCTTGAGTGCGACCTGGCAGTGCTGGCCGACGGTGGCCGCTCCGGGTTGCGCGAGCAACTGGGCATCCATGTGCGCCGCACGCCCTACGAGCAGAGCGCCCTGATCGCCAACATTACCCCGGGCGAGTCCCATCGCGGGCAAGCCTTCGAGCGCTTTACCGAGCAAGGCCCCATGGCATTGCTGCCGCTGCCCGAGAATCGCTGCGCATTGGTCTGGACCCGTCAGGGTATGGACGCCAAGCGCTTGGCCGAGATCGACGAACGCAGCTTCCTGCGCGAGCTGCAGGATGTATTCGGCTATCGCCTCGGCGCCTTGCGCCAGGTCGGCGCACGGCATCTTTACCCGCTGGCACTGGTCGAAGCCCAAGAGCAGGTGCGCCCGCATCTGGTGGTACTGGGCAATGCCGCGCACAGCCTGCACCCCATTGCCGGGCAGGGTTTCAACCTGTCGCTGCGCGATGTGCAGTCGCTGGCCGATGCGCTGCTGGCCGGCCCGCAGCAGCCAGGCGATCTGGCGACCCTGCAGGCGTACCATCAACGCCAGCAACTCGACCAGGCCATGACCATCGGTTTCTCCGACCAGGTTACCCGCCTGTTCGGCAGTAATCAGCCGTTGCTGGCCGCCGGGCGCAACATCGGCTTGCTTGGGCTCGACTTGCTGCCGCCGGCAAAAAGCTGGTTCGCCCGCCAGGCCATGGGCCTGGGCACCCGCCCTGATCCGCGGGGGCAGGCATGAGCAACCCGCGCAAGCTGGCGCGCCGGGCGCGCATGTTGCGCTGGCTGCTGAACCTTTACCCACCGTACCTGGGTGCTGGCATTCGCATTCAGCACATCAGCCCGGACATGCGCAGTGTCAGGGTGCGCATGAAGCTGAACCGCTGGAACCGCAACTACGTCGGTACCCAGTTTGGCGGTAGCCTGTATTCGATGGTCGACCCGTTCTACATGCTATTGCTGATCGAACTGCTGGGCCGTGAGTACATCGTCTGGGACAAGGCAGCCAGCATTGACTTCATCGCACCGGGCAAAGGCCCGGTGTATGCCGATTTCCACATCGAAGACGCACTGCTGGACGAGATCCGCCAGCAGACCGCCAGCGGCAAGAAATACCTGCCACGTTTGCAGGTCGATGTCCGCGACGGTGCCGGCGAGCTGGTGGCGCGGGTCGATAAAACCCTATACGTGCGGCTCA